>NZ_JATABF010000006.1:0-163261 GCF_036533715.1 Vibrio sp. M260121
CCCGAGGCAACTCCAACACTTCTACTCAATGAGTGAGAGCTTAATACTTGAACCTAGGAGAGAAAGATCCTTCCCTAGAGTCGTTAAGAAAAAGCCAAGCCGATACCCTAGAAAAAACAATGCCGATCACCTTAAGTGAACGGCATTAGAGCAATTGCCCTGCCTTTGGTCGTATTGGAAGTTCGTTTGGTCTTACCTAATGCTGGGTCAACTCACTTGATGCAGTTCGTATTTATGCAGCATCGCTTGTTGATGCCCCGCGATGTCTGCGACTTGTTCCGAGCTTTCAACCATGGATTCTAATTGGAGTTTAGTGTATTCACCTTGGTCAGAAATATGTGTAATGGCTTGCGATACATCGGCTGTTGCTCGTTCTTGCTCTTCTGTCGCAACAGAAATCTGTTCGACACGTAGTTGTATATGTCGAACCGCCGCATCGATATCCGAAAAAGCCGACTTTACTTCATGACTCGATTGAAGTGCATGCGCCATCTCTTCACGCGACTCACTTACCGCTTTACGTGAACGTTCTGCGGCAGCCACCAGCTCATTCATCATCTCTCGAATATTTGTGGTTTGTTGGGACGTATCACTCGCTAACTTGCGTACTTCATCGGCGACGACTGCGAAACCTCGCCCTTGCTCCCCTGCACGCGCCGCTTCAATCGCCGCATTCAAAGCAAGTAAGTTCGTGTTATCAGCAATACCACTGATCATGTCTACCATCTCGCGGATCTGCTTAACTCGTTGGTCGAGTTCTAACATCGACCGCTCGTTCAAGTTAAGGGAGCTTTCAAGAGACTCCAAACGCTGACGGTTTTGCTCTACCACACCAACCCCCTTCACTGTGTGTTCTGCCGCTAAATGCGAATCTTCGGAAGAGGCATTTGTCACCGTCGCGATCTCTCTAATCGATGCTTCTAACTGAGTAATGGTCGTCACCATGCTCGCCAGCGCTTCATTTTGCAAAGTTAAGCTTTGATTTGTTTGCTCGGCCGCATCGTGGCTTATCTCAGCGGTTTGGTACAAGGTTTCGCAGTTACGTGTGACGGTAGAAATCGAATCGTGTGTTGAATCGATAACTTGATTGAGTTTGCGTGCGACTTCTTTAAGCTCAAACGGGCCAATCTCTTGCGCTCTATCTCGGAAATCATGTTCCGTTAAAGCGGAGAGACGAGTAAGGATGTTTTTCAACCCTCGATTGATCCAAGTACGGAGGCCAAACCAAGTCACTAACACCACGAGCGAGATAACGCCAGCGGCAGCAACAACCATCAAACTGACGTTTTGAATGGTGCTGTGGACAATGGTTTCACGCTCATCAATCAGAGCAGAGGCGGAATCAGATACTTGGTCGAGCAAATACATGGTTTCGTTTGAGAGCTGAGAGGCACGTTGAAACTCGACCTTTTGCTGTTCGCTCTGCTCAAGTTTCGCCAGAATCAAACGCAAAACCCCGCCATCTTTGAAGCCTGCCTGTACCATCTCATAAGGCGCAGTTAGGCTGGCGAACTCAGTCACTTCAGGGTGCCATTCTTTAAAGTCATCATAAGCGAGGTTAATACCAGCGATACGGTTTCGCATTTCTCTGTATTCTTGCTCCGCTTTCTCTAGCTCGGTTTGCATCATCATGACCAAGAAAGTGCTTTCCATCGAGCTTGCGGATGCAATGAAGCGATTTGCCGCATCACTCGATTCAGGGTTGTCGTTGCTTAGAAGTGAGCTGATACGGTTCATCTCTGGACCAATCGAACTTAAACCATATCGAAACCCACCGACGGCCGAGTTAATGTCGCTTTGCATCTGAATCACCGCAGACTGTTTCGATAAAATGGAATTGGTGACTTGATGCAACTCAGCAACATTTTCTTTGAGCATACTTGATAGGTGTTCGGCAACACCGGAAGTTTGCTCTATGAGTCCGTCACTTTGCAGCGCTAGCTCTTCAATTTGAGAAGTGATTAGAGGAAGTTCATGCGGATCGGTGATTTGCATTCCATAGTTCAGCAGTTTGACCTGCTCTAAACGTTCCTTGTGAGTGTCGCATTTGCCATTGCCATGGGTAACGCTTTTTGAGACAACTCTTTAAATTGTTCGCCAATCTGTTCCATTCCTTTGAAACTTGAGACAGAAAGGGCTATAACAAGTGCGATGATAGTTAAAAATGTTGCACTGATAGTCTGAATCAGTGAAAGAGAAAGGCGTAAACGTTTGCGCTCTGTCATAATCAATTTATGTTCTTTCTTGGTTTTGAATCAACTTTCCGTTTGTTCGTCACATAAGTGAGACAAAAACGTGATTTTCAGCCCATAGTAGGCATTGGTTATGACACTAATATTTCAGTTTTAAGTCATGGAGATGACCTGTGTACAAAGTACGTCGTATATTTTTCCCTTTAATAATCAGTACGCTACTTAGTGCGTGTTCTTCTGGCCCAGACCCAGAAACGCAAGTAAACGCCTCCCTTCCAGTCAACCAACTTCTGTCCGACAATCAGGACTTGTTTCAGTTTTTTAATGAATGGGAAGGCACGCCCTATCGTTTAGGCGGTACAAAAAAATCAGGCATAGACTGTTCTGCGTTTGTACAAAAAGCCTTTGTCGAGGCATACCAAATGTCATTGCCACGAACAACGCGTCAACAGTCAAAACAAGGTGTTGAGATGAGTTGGTCTGATGCGCAGCAAGGCGATTTGGTATTTTTTAAGACCAGAAGAAGCACATACCACGTGGGTATCTACTTGGGAAATAAGCAGTTTATGCACGCTTCCACATCGAAAGGCGTGATCATTTCGAGAATCGACAACCCATATTGGGCATCGAAATTTTGGCAAGTAAGAAGAGTTACAATGTAACTCTTCTTTGAATAGGAATGACGAGAGATTGGGGAATCAGTCGTAGGTCGCGACAGCTGTATCGAACAAGTTCTTCACCAACGCGATGTATTCATCTAAAAAAGCGATCTGTTCATTGGTCGCTTTTTTCGTCCACACACCCGCAAGCACTTCCCCCAAATCTTCTACTACCGCATCAGCTTCTTTTAGTAACTTAAAACGCACACTTGAATGCAATTCTGGGTTTTGTTCGAATATCGCCATGATGTTCGACGCAACCATGTCAGTCACGACATCTTCAATGCTTTCTGATCCTGTGTCACCGATTTCAGACGTGAAAATATCTAAGTGAAGTGACAAGTGCTCGATTAGAGCGAGATATCCATCGGTTTCTACAACCACTGTTTTTCTCCATTTAGTGCAAGCCTTCGAAGCTGAAAGCGAAATAGTTTCAATAGTAAGACATGCCGAGAAAATTTCATTAACTTATTTCATATTAATAAGCATTGATGCGTTAACTGAATGGTTTTCAACCAATTAGGTTAGTCATCTTCATGACAACAGGTTTGATTTCGTCCATTTTCTTTAGCGCGATATAACGCAGCATCGGCACTCTTAAGCCATTGTGTGTGACTCTCGAAGTACGATTTATACTCGCAAACGCCGATACTGATCGTGTAGTTAATCAAAAAGTCTTGGGTATTCGTAAAATGATGTGTACGCAAGTCGATAACGCTGATACAGTTTAAATGTGTTTAATTCGTAAAAGAGTGTGTATTGATGGCAAAAGAAATTACCCATAACGACTTATGTAAAAAAGCAGTTGGCTGGCTAAAGCGCTCGCATAGTGCTGGCGGTTGTGGATGCCCTAATGCGTTTTCAGAGGTGCAATCTGGTTCTAATGGTGGTGAAATTGTTGACGCGATCGGATTAAGAACCGCTTATGGAACTGAAACCATAGTCATAGAGGCAAAAGTTAGTCGTAGTGATTTTTTAGCAGATAGAAACAAGCCGTTTAGGGCTAACCCAGAATTAGGTATGGGTAATTTTCGATACTACATCTGCCCAGAGGGGTTAATATCTGAATCAGAACTTCCGAATAAATGGGGTCTTTTATATGTTGGTTTGAGAGGAAAGATAACCGTTGTTCGTGGTCATAGGTTAGGTAAAAGTTCTGATTGGAAGTTTGAATGCAATCGTGATGCAGAGCTTGGGATGGCTTCTCTACTTCTTGCAAAATCGGGGAACTTTGAACAGTTAAACGATGTTTTTCGATATAATCAACGACTTGAAAAGAAAGTAAAGGAGTTAGAGGCGAAGGTTCATGAACTTGAGTTCCCGAATAAAATGGAACAAATGATTAAAGGGCTTGAGGACTTAGCCGTATCTCAAAAACCTATCCCTCGCGTCTCTCGATAACCATGTTAAATCTCGAAAACCTAAAAGTGATTGAGCGTGAAGAATATGACGATCACTGTATATTCCACGCTCAATCTATATCCCCTAACCGCACTTGTTCCGAGTGCGGATCAATCAATACAGTAATCGTCGGCAAGGTAAACCAACCTTACAACGACACTCGTATGTACGGCAAAACCATCAAGATTCAGTTCGATAGAAAGCGACTTCGCTGCAAGGATTGTAGCAAGACTCGCTTTGAACAATTGGACTGGCTCTCTAATGATTTTCGTATGACTAAACGAGCAGAAGACTACATCATGCGAATGTGTGGGAAAGTGCCGTTTACACATGTAGCCACTGAAATGGGTATCACCGAAGGCACTATACGTAACGTATTCGCCAACTACGTGGATATTATCGAAGGTAAGCACGATTGGCTTGCTCCTCGCGTTCTTGGTATCGATGAGACTCATTTCAGCAAGAAGATGCACCTTGTCATGACGGATATTGAGCGTAGAACCCTACTCGATATGCGTAAAGATAGATCTCAGGATGCCACTCAGAAAGCCATTATGAGGCTGAATGGATGGAAAGATATTGAGATCGTCTGTATCGATATGTGGCGACCGTATTACCGCGCTGTGAAACAGCTATTGCCTAATTCAGTTGTAGTTATCGACCGCTTTCACGTTGCCAAGATGGCTGGTGAAGCTATGGAGAAAGCACGTAAGGCGATACGAGCCGAACTATCAGACAAGGAGCGTAAGAAGCTCAAGAATGACCGAAAGATACTGCTTAAGCGTAGAGCAAACATCAAGGGCTTAAACGAGCTGGCGTCATTCCATTTCTGGACAGAGGAATACCCAACGTTGATGGAAGTGTATAACGCTAAAGAGGCTTTTCTCGATATGTGGGATATGCCTACCAGAAAAGAAGCTGAGGACTACTGGGAGAACTGGAAAGCAGTATCTACACCACCTGTCAGAAAATACTTCAAAGACGCCATACGAGCCGTTGATAACTGGCATGAGCCTATCTTTAATTGGTGGGACTATCCTTACACCAACGCTGTTACGGAGAGTCTGAACAACACAATCAAGGGTGTGTTTAGGAATGGTCGTGGTTATAGCTTTGAAGTGCTTAGAGCGAAGCTGCTTTACAACAAAGGCGGCTTGGAAGTGTCAATGAAGTCCTTGAACAAACCAACCCATGATCCACTGTTCGAATTGTTGAAGAAAGACGATCCAAAAGTAACAATGCATGGCTTAAGACATAGAGCCTTTAAAGCTCTGTTTAGAGACATGGTTACTTTGCTTGAAAAACAACCAAATACACACGAATAGGGTTTGTGAAGTGTGGGTATCAATTCTGTATGTTTATTAATCGATACTCACACTATTTCGAATACCCAAAGTCTTCAACTTTCACGATTTCTTGCTCGATTCGCTTTCTTAAACGTTCTGCAAAGTAACAAGCTTGCTCTTGATTAGTATGTGGTAGCAAAACCGTAAACTCTTCACCACCAAAACGACCACATACATCGCTGCTACGTGCCGTTTTACGTAACAAGCTTGAGGTACGACGAATCACTTCGTCCCCCGTGTGGTGTCCATAGGTATCGTTGACCTTTTTAAAATGGTCGATATCAAAGATCACTAACGAGCTCGCCCCTTCAATCACTTTAAGTTGCGCAAATTCGTCCTTCAGAGATTGTTCCCAAAAAGCCCGATTAAATAGACCAGTGAGACCATCTTTACGGCTGATTTCCGATAAGTGTTGGTTAGTTTCTCTCAAATGGATACGGTTACGCGCCGTTTCTGAAACATCATTAATCTGAACTGCAATATGGCTAATTTCACCTGACAACGAGCGTAATGGCGTAATCACAATGTCTTGGAACATCAAGTTGCTGCTGTTAGAAACCGGAGAAAAGTTGTTGAACTTGAAAAGGTATGGTCGGTTTTCCCAGCTAGAAAATGAACGTGTTTCTAAATCTGCTGATGTCTTGAGTTTTGTCTCTAACCACCTTCTCGGGAGATCTTCAAAATGGTCAAATAAACACTCTCCAAGAATGTTTTGCGACAAAATACCACTGTACGACTGCATAAAGCTGTTCCAAACGCAGACTTTATAGTCTTGGTCGAGGACAATAAGCCCAGAGTCCATGGTATCCAGGATTTGGGTAACCCAGTGAAAGTCTGCTATGTCCAGCGTGATTTCGGACATTAGATTAACTCCATGATTTCATAGATGATTTCTACGGATGATTTATCTATCAAAAACAGAACTTCACACTCAAAGTCGAGTGCCTCTGCCATGTAGGTGTATTCGATGGTAAAGAGTTGGCCAGCTTCGCCCTTTTCTTCACTGAAAGGCGTAATGGTTTCAATGATACCTGGCTGACGCAGAGAGAATTGCTTATCCAGTTGGTTGCCTAAAGACGTTAGGAAAGAAGAAACCAACAAGTTAGATACGTTTAAGATGATTTCATTGTGTGGCGTAAACTCTAACAAGTACCCTAACCGCTCACCAATTTGGTTAATGTCTTTACCGCGCAAGCAAACCAGTGCTTCACCGTGGATACCGCCACCGACAAATCGCTGGGCAACCGCTACAGAACTATCACGCCCGATCACATCCACCAGCGTCATATGAAGCTCGCCATAAGAAAGCGGCCCTACATGAGGTACAGGCAGTTGAATAAATTCGCGCAGATGATCCGCCATGATTGCTGCACCTTTACCTAGCGCAATATTGGCCACCTCACGGAACTTAGACAACGGGGTAATTTCTATGTTTGGCGTTGGTTCAATATCAACACTAGAACTAAAGGCGTAATGCAACCCCAGACTTTCATACAAAGGAACGACTTGTTCTTCAGAGAGTGGTTTCGCAATAAAGTCTATTGCACCAAGATCTAAACAACGTTGTTTGGCTTCTTGCTGGACATCACCCGAAACGATGACAATCTTGGTTTGATATTGGCTAACAGGCAGAGACTCTAGAACCTCGAATCCGTCCATTATCGGCATCGTCAAATCGAGAAACAAAACGTCAATATTTTGTTCCGTTAGGATTTTCAACGCCTCGTGACCATCTTGGGCTTCGAGAAGGTGCAATGATGTATCTTGTACGATGGATCGGGAAATCAACTTTCGTGCGACTGCCGAATCATCACAAATCAGTATTTTCATGCCACTAATGGAACTAAAGTCAAAAAAATTATAATACTCGTTGTATCTCAATAGCTCCATATGTTAAGTCGATAAATCATAGAGTTATAGGCGACATGATTCACACTTATGCACATTTTTCACTATGAGCGACGTATTTATTGTCGAAGTTTGCTCAAGTGCGCGTCAATCTTCCGCCGTTTATCCTAAACTATTGTTGGTCAAATAGATGAGCGAGGTTTTGTATGTGGCAAGCAATATCGCAACAGCTTTCTGATACCTTAATGTTTGAATATCAAATCACCGAGAAAGTGAAACTTTCAGGCGGCGACATTAGCGAAAGCTACATGATCAATGACGGAGAGCAACGCTATTTCGTCAAACTTAATGATCGGGATTTCTTAGCCAAGTTTGAAGTAGAAGCAGAAAGCCTTCACCTTTTGCGTGAAACCTCTACTCTATTTGTCCCTGAAGTCGTTTTAGTCGGTAAAACTAAAACGCACTCGTTTATTATTCTTAATTACCTCCCAACCAAACCGCTTGAAGATGCCAGCAACAGCTTTAAGTTTGGTCAACAACTGGCTCGCCTTCACTTATGGGGCGAACAAAAAGAGTTCGGTTTCGACAGCGATAATTATATCGGGTCGACACTCCAGCCAAATCAATGGCACAAGAAATGGTGCGTCTTCTTCGCAGAGCAGCGTATCGGGTGGCAATTGCAATTGCTGAAAGAAAAAGGCGTATCTTTGGTTGATATCGATGACTTTATTGACGTCGTGAAACAGCTTTTAGCAAATCACTCACCTCAGCCTTCTCTTCTGCATGGTGATCTTTGGAATGGAAACGTTGCACTGACCCCTGCAGGGCCTATTAGTTTTGATCCAGCCTGTTACTGGGGAGACCGGGAATGTGACCTCGCCATGACCGAGTTATTTGGAGGCTTCCAACCTGATTTTTATCAAGGATATGAATCAGTTGCACCACTTTCGGCTGGCTATGAAGAACGTAAAGATATCTATAACCTCTATCATGTTCTTAACCATTGCAACCTGTTTGGCGGGCATTATCTGGAACAAGCGCAATCGATAATTAAGAAGATAATTTCTTATTGATTTGGAAGGAAAAGATCATTGCTGAGTGTAAATTTTCGACACATATCACTCTAGAGAAAGACCTCAAGCCCAACGTTGGGTTTGGGGTCAACTTTTGTACTTATTTCGACTCAATTAGCAACAAGAGCACCTAATATTCTAAGTAACTCGGCTTACGTTGTATCTCTAACCCTAAGAGACAAGCGAGTAAATAAGGGCTGTATTTTCTCTACAATAAAGTATTAAAAGCCCTGCAATACTAGGAGTTTTTGTATGCAAAATTACACTGAAAGACATGTGAAATGCCCCCACTGTGGGCACTCAATCGGCATCACTCTCGATGCAAGTAATGGTAACCAAGAGTTCTATGATGACTGCCCGGCTTGTTGTCATGCGATTCACCTCAACATGAAAGTTGATGAATTGCAGCAAAAGGTCGAACTGTTCATCGACGACAACTACGAGTAGGAACTCACATCCCCCCCTAAAAATAGAAGAAACAAAAAAGGAGCCTCAAGGGCTCCTTTATTATTTTTACCCTGTTACTTTTGCCTAGTTAAACAGAGTTAGCTATTCCTCGCAGAACTAAAGCTGCTTTGCTGCCAATACACGTTCTACCGTATCTACGATTGCTTGCGTTTGTGGATCGAATTCTACGTTGATTTTTTCACCAACTTGGCGACGACCAAATAAGGTTCTTTCGAGCGTTTCCGGAATTAAGTGTACTGAGAAACGATTGCCTTCGACTTCACCAATAGTCAGTGAACATCCGTCTAAGCCAATGTAGCCTTTTGCAAGCACGTACTTCATCGACTCTTCTGGCAGCTTAAACCAAATCGTGCGGTTGTTTGGCGTATCAATGACTTCTGCAATTTCTGCCATCAAGCTAATGTGACCAGACATGCTATGACCGCCGATCTCATCACCGAACTTTGCTGCGCGTTCAATGTTGACGCTGTCGCCTTCTGCCAATTCGCCTAGGTTGGTCAGCGCAAGTGTCGCTTGCATTAGGTCAAAGCTGATTTGCGATCCTTCGATTTTCGTTACGGTGAGGCAACAACCGTTGTGCGCGACAGACGCGCCAATTTCAAGACCTTCACTTAATGCGCCTTCCAGTTCAACAACGTGAGTTTGAAAGCGATCTTTCTTGTCGATATGAACGACTTTAGCCGTACCCTGAACGATTCCTGTAAACATTCTTTTTACCTATTTGTTAGAAGCGACTGATAGCTAAGCTAAACGTCCGCTGAGTGTTTTTACAATCGTCTATCAATTAACCAAAAATCCACATCTTGTGGGTATGGTATCTGAGCATACAATTGTTTATCATCTGCGCGGAGTTCCACCGAGGCATTTTTTCACCTTATAGTGACTAAAATCAACCATCAGATCAGTTCCTCACATCTTTTGTCCTCGAGCACTCTCTTTCGATTCAAATTATTTCTTTTACAATATATTGTTCCGCTCTGGAGTATTTCGTGCATCGCTATAAAGAAGAAGCATCGAGTCTTATTAAATTAGCTACCCCTGTGTTGATCGCTTCTGTCGCGCAGACGGGGATGGGCTTTGTCGATACCGTCATGGCAGGTGGCGTCAGCGCGACCGACATGGCTGCGGTATCAGTGGCTGCAAGTATCTGGCTTCCATCAATTCTATTTGGTGTGGGTTTATTGATGGCGCTTGTACCAGTGGTTGCTCAGCTCAACGGTTCAGGTCGCCGCGTAAAAATCCCATTCGAGATCCAACAAGGCATTGTGCTTGCCCTACTGATCAGCATTCCAATCATCGGAGTGTTATTCCAAACCCAATTCATTCTTGGGTTAATGGATGTCGAAGCGGCAATGACAGAGAAAACCATTGGCTATATCCATGCGGTTATTTTTGCTGTACCAGCGTTCTTGCTATTCCAAACTTTACGCAGCTTTACTGATGGTATGTCGCTAACGAAGCCTGCGATGTTCATCGGCTTTATCGGCTTGATGTTGAACATCCCACTTAACTGGATTTTCGTTTACGGTAAATTCGGCGCACCTGCACTAGGCGGTGTGGGTTGTGGTGTTGCAACTGCGATCGTCTACTGGGTGATGTTTGGCTTACTGCTTCTTTACGTTACCACTTCTTCACGACTAAAAAGCATCAACCTGTTTGGCGAGTTCCACAAGCCTCAACTAAAGGCTCAAATTCGTCTATTCAAACTGGGCTTCCCTGTCGCTGCGGCGTTGTTCTTTGAAGTGACGTTGTTCGCAGTGGTTGCGCTTTTGGTCTCTCCACTCGGTTCGATCATTGTTGCCGCGCACCAAGTTGCAATTAACTTCTCTTCACTTGTTTTCATGCTACCAATGAGTGTGGGTGCGGCAGTGAGTATCCGCGTTGGTCACCGTTTGGGTGAAGAAAACGTAGATGGTGCACGTGTTGCTTCTCGTGTAGGTGTGATGGTTGGTCTTGCTCTTGCGATGATGACGGCAATTCTAACCGTTGTGTTCCGCGAGCAAATTGCGCTGCTTTACACCAATAACCCTGAAGTTATCGAACTGGCGATGGTGCTATTGCTGTTTGCAGCGATTTACCAGTGTACCGATGCGGTGCAAGTTATTGCGGCAGGTGCTCTGCGCGGTTACAAAGACATGCGCGCGATCTTCAACCGTACCTTTATTGCCTACTGGTTGCTTGGTTTGCCAATCGGCTACGTGTTAGGTCGTACAGACTGGATTGTTGAGCCTATGGGCGCACAAGGTTTCTGGCTAGGCTTTATCATTGGTCTATCGTCGGCTGCGTTCCTACTGGGTATTCGCTTGCGTTGGATGCACCGCCAAGACCCTGAAGTGCAGTTGAATTTCTCTCAGCAGTAATTCAAACTTCAACTATCGAATTTTAAAGCCAGCGAACGCTGGCTTTTTTGATCTCTCCCGCGCGTCACAAAGTATACTTATCTAAGTGATTAAAAAGGAAATGCAGTGAGAAGTTCATTTGTTGCTACGACTCTTTTATTATCGACAAGCTTACTCAGTGGGTGTAACGAATGGTTTAACCCAGAGAAAGCGGTATTCGAAAAATACAATCAACGCTTAGCAAACGTGTTAGACACATCAGAATCTGAGCTAGAGGCTTCTCCAGCTGTCACTGTTCCTGAGAAAAGAGAACTGTTTCAAGAGCTCCCTCGCCTGTCACTTGGCCTACTAGAAAGCTATCAATTGCGTCAATGTGGCCTGTTCAACTTGCTCGCAGAAAAGAACTCGCAATTGGGTAAAGTACAAGACGCCTTTTACGATTTCGACTATCAAACCAATCTGCTCAGAACGCTGAATGGTTGTTTGAATGATTACCCATTGAGTGACGAAGAAAGCACAAAACTTAACGGTTTGTACGATCAGAAATGGCATCACCTAAGCGTACATCTCGACAATATGTTGCTGACTAGCCATGCCATGCGCAAGCAATTAACCGGGTCTGAATGGTTACCGATGGAGAGCAAAGACCAAGTTGCCCACGTACGAGACGCTTTCCTAGCTTTGGATGAAATCTACCAAACGCCCTATCGCACCCTTTCTCGCTTACCCGACGTAACCATAGTGAACTATCAAGAAGAGATTGAAAAAACACGTCTCGTTGGACGACTGTATTACACCTTGATTGATGCGACCCATTGGCTAGAACAAACCACACAAATGCTCGAAGCAAACCAAGACAAAATTATTTGTGGTGCTAACCGAGACACCACGCAGTTTCGCTATTTGAGAAACGTATTTCAGTCGATTTATGTCGGCGAGGTACAACCTTACATGGCATTTGTCGACAGTACTTATCAGCAGCTCGATGGCGGGATTAACTTAATCGAACAAAGAATGGCCGCACATGGTGCAAATTACGGTATTGAAAAAGCACACGACCAATTTCGACAAAAGACATTGGAGCATGTGCAATTCTGGAAAGACTTATTTAAACGCTGCGGTGTGAGTGTTGGCAATCAGTAGCTTCGATTTATTGAGGAACTCGCTCTCTTAAGAATCGGGCAAATCGTGGTTTTCCATTATGGGTATAGCCGTTAAAACGAAATGTGATTGTCGAGCCGATTCGTGGCGGCGACTTTCTTACATCATCGGTAAAGCCACTGCCAATGTAAAACTCTGTCCCATTGCTCAAACGCACCAATAACGCTCCCATCATTCCCAGTAAACGTCCCGTCCCTGGTTTGTAACCGACCACTAAGGCTTCTGCATCTTCAAAACGTTTGAGCTTGAGTAAATCACTGCCTCTTCCTGCCTGATAACGGCTTGATACCTTTCTCAACATGACACCTTCACCGTCAGATTGCGAAATTTGGTCGAGTTGTTCGAACAAATGTTTCTCATCTTGAATTGCACGATGCTCAACGTACTTAATATGAGGCGCGTCAATCGCAAACACTAGGTCCTGAATGTTGTAGTACCGCTTTCTGTAATCACCCGCCGAATACGGCATGTCAAACAGCATAAAATCGATTCTTTGCCATGCACTGTCTACCGGCGTTCTATCTAAGACTGTCTGCTGAACAAGGTGGAAGTTACCTCGCCCTGCCCATAATTCGCCATCTAAAGGATAATCGGGTAACACTTGGATAAACCAATCTGGCGCGTAAATGCGATTTCCATTTCGCGTCACTAGATGTTGTCCCGTCCAGTACGCCCGAATACCGTCAAGCTTTTCGCTATACCAGTATTGGGATACGTCTATTCCGTCTTGGTAGGAATCGGCAAGTGAAACAGGTGGTAGTAAATTGGGATCAGCTTGCGGCTGGGCGGAAGCTATTACAGCGAGGGCAATCAATGTCATTCTTAATGGCATGCGGGAACCTTTTACGAAAAAGCACCTCTATTGAACCGTACCTCTCTGTAAAAGCCTAACCCACATTTTACGTTCTACGATCCAACGCAACACCCATAAACAAATAAATGCAACTTCATACATAAAGTTCAGATCGAACTAGCATTTATAACCCCCTAAAAGGATTCACTTTTTTGATTCTCATATTGAGAAAAACCAGATTCTCAATATGAAACATCGCTCTACATTTGTTTAATTCCCTGTAATTAAAGGATTTTTTATTTGGCACGTTCCCTGCTCTATCCAAATCAGGAAATAGAATAAATGGAGAAAGCATCATGGAACTACGTAAACTTGAGACCACCCCAAATACACTAACTGTCGAATTTTTTGGTGACCTAGACGCAAAAGGCTGCCGTCAAGCACAACATCAAATTGATGAGGTGATTCACAGTGACGATCACAAGGAAGTAGAAATCAATCTGCAACACGTCCAATTTCTTGATTCTTCAGGGATTGGTGCCATTGTTTATCTATATAAGCGCCTAGTTGAACGTGAGCGTAGCATGATTATTGAAAACGTATCAGGACAGCCATTGGAGATCATGAGCCTGTTACGCATCAATCACGCTATCCCGGTCAATTCAAAAGGTCATTAAAAAATACCGGTTAATACGGAGGTTGGCATGGTGAATCTTTTACGACAAAGTGTGTTTTGTATTCTCGTTGTCGGCATGTTTGGTTGCTCAACGTTTGACTACCCTGAGCATGGTAAGGGCGGTTTGGCTGAAAGTTACCAAGATATTTCTATCGAGAATTATCAGTTTTCACCAGTGATGCCTGACGAGCCTCTTGGCCCTGAGCACGGTTTACGTTTCGATTGGCAGTTAACCAAGCTGCACTTGGATGCTTTGATTCAAGAAGGCGCACGTTGGTGTTTTCCTGCAGCCGTCGTGCAGGCACTTGAGAAACAAAACCGTATCGCTCGTGAGTTGGAAGGCGGACTACTTCTTGATGCTGCCAACGACATTGTGATTCAGCGCCGACGCCTAAACCAGCTTGAGCAACAACTCGATTACGTATTATCGCAAACTACGTGCAAACCACCACAAGATATCGAAGCATTGCGAAGTGACCTAAACATCGTTGCAGACATCTATGACCTCCTGAACGTAGACAATCAATTTGCTGTAGAGTCCGCGGAAATCAACCCTAAATACATGGGGCATCTTGCTGAAGCGGCGTATATTCTCCGCGATCACCCTTCTTTGTCATTGGTTGTAACCGGACACGCAGACGCAACAGGCACACCAGAATACAACCAAAAGTTGGCACAAGCCCGAGCAGAGCAAGTGAAACGCTACCTCAACGTCTTCGGAATCACCTCAGATCGTGTGCAAACCAAATCTGTAGGAGAAACACTCCCCCTTTACGAAGGACAAACTCCTGCAGTTCGTTTGACGAATCGTCGCGTGAGCATTGAAGTTCTAAACGCTAAATCTGACACAAGCGCAGAGATGGGAGGCACACTATGAGAATCCTCAAAGCCATCACCACCCTACTAATGTTGTGTTTGATCACCTTTAATACAACGTGGGCAGCGGAAGATGATGTGGTTAAAGTCGGTGACTTGGTGCAAATTAACCTTCCAGGCGAAGCATCGCTAAACAAAGGCTTCCAAGTTGATAAACGTGGTCGCATTAACCTGCCAGAAATCGGTCCGGTTTTTGTTGCAGGCTACAACGAGACTCAGCTTCAAAACGTCATTACTGATAACCTTAAAACAGTATTCCGCGATGTAAGCAACGCACGTGTGTTCATCAAACAACAACAGCTATTAATTTCTGTACAGGGGTACGTGGTTAAGCCGGGTGAATACACGCTTCCATCTGGCTCCAATATTCAAATGTTCTTGTACGAAGCTGGCGGTCTACGTGCCGGTGCTCAGCTTGATAAAATCATCGTAAAGCGTGGCAACAAGAACATTGAGTTCGACTACAAACGTTTTCTTGATACCGGTGACGATTCAAAACTGCCGACCCTTGAATCTTTGGACGTTCTTTTCGTCCCTGCTTCACCATTGGTGGGTAACATTGAACAAGAGTTCGATGCAGGGAAATTGGCAAACTCGGGCGACAGTGCCGACTCTGCTCGAGCAATTAAAGTATTTGGTGAAGTAAACGCACCGGGCTCATTTACCTATAAACCCAACACGACACTTGTTGATGTGGTCATGCGCGCCGGCGGTGTTACTCGTTATGCTAGTGTGGAACAAATCCGTGTGATCACCAACAACACACCGATTATGTTTAACCTAAAGCGCTACTTAGATACAGGTGACCAGAGCTTGCTGCCTGAGATTCTACCGGGTGCCACCATCTTTGTGCCAAAACAGGAAGAAGAGATCAAAGCTGGTGCTAACGTAGTTTACGTGATGGGTGAAGTGGCGCACCCTGGTGCCTACGAAGGTAAGAAAGGCGCGAGCTTCATGGACATCCTTGCGAACGCAGGTGGACCAACACGTTTTGCTGAGTCTCGCCAAATCCGCGTCATCAAAGCCGACGGTGGTGTCATCAATTTCGATTTAACCGCTCACACCGAAGGGCTGTCGAAGCAAAAAGTTCCAGCTGTTGGGCCGGGCGACGCTATCTTCGTCCCCGAAAAAACCGACATGAATGAAAAGTCATGGCTGAAGGTTGCGCCAAGTCGTGCGGTGGCAGTAATGGGTGAAGTGGTTCGCCCAGGTCGTATCGAGTGGTCAGACGAAATGGACTTGATCGATTTGATTGCCCATGTGGGCGGACCTACTCGCCGTGCGGACACCAGTAAGATCGAAATCTCCAACAACGGTAAAGTGACTAAGTTTGATTTGGATAAATACATCCTACAAGGCTCACCACACTCTAAGCTTCCAAGCGTTTCAGCAGGCACAGTGGTTCGTGTTCATGCGTTACCAGACGATCCATCGGACAACAAATCACAATGGGTCAGTCAAAGCTCCGATGCATCGATTTACGTGTTTGGTCAGATCAACGCGCCGGGTCGTTACCGTTTTACCAAAGAGATGCATTTCCTAGATATCTTGTCTGCTGCCGACGGGCCTACCAAAGATGCTGATATTCATAACATTCGAGTGACGCATCGTGGCTTGGGTTATGCAAAAGTGAGCAAACTTAACCTGTCGCTTTACTTTGAAACTGGTGATGAATCGATTCTGCCAGACGTACGCCCTGGCGATACCATTTACATTCCAGAGAAAGACAAGAACTGGCTTGACCGCTCTAAAGAATCCACAGTTCGCGTGCTGGGTGAAGTACATGCACCTGGCCGCTATGTCTTCAACGACAACATGACCATTCTTGACCTACTTGCTGAGGCTGGTGGACCGAGTGATAGCGCTTACGTTGAGAAGATCAGTGTGGTTAACATGTCTTGCTGCCAAGGTCAGGCACGCGTGTTTAACTTGGTTGAATTCAGCAGAACCGCCAACATTTACGACCTGCCTGTGATTCGTGCCGGTGATACGATTTACGTACCGCACAAAGACGAAAGTTTTGCTGAGAAAGCCCGTGCAGGTTTGCGTGACTTGCTACAAATCACCACCACCATCGTGTTAATAGGAGCGCTGTAATGACTATTCCTGCAACACATGCTGAGATTGAGCAAATCTATCTTCAAAGCGAACTCAAGGACTACAGGTCAATTAGTGTGGTGGCTTGTCAGTCTGAAGATGGGGTTACATCTGTGGCTTCCGCACTGGCAGAGCGTTTGATTCTTGCAGGTCATAAAACACTTTATGTCGACCTAAACCTGTTCAAGCCCGCTTACAGCACGGTTCATGCTTTTGAAGAAGAAGCGGAAGAAGTTGGCCAACTGATCTCTCGTGAGGAAGACCATCAAACGCTGATAGGGTTAAGCGTCCCTTCCCTTGCGAGCACACAACTTGCCTATCGCGACCCAACCATGTTGCGAAAAGCGGTCGATAAGTGGCTTGAGCAATATGACCGAGTGGTCATTGATACTTCACCACTACTGAGCATGAACCGTAACAACATTCCTGCCCAAGTCGTTGCAGGCGTTTGCGATACTTGTGTACTGGTTGCGAGTTACGGCTCAACGACTACGAGCCAAATCGACCAAGCAAAAAAGCTGTTAGAAACCAGCAATGCCAATTTACTTGGCGCTGTACTCAACATGAAGCGCAACGCAGGTTTAAAAGACGAACTGATTCGTCAGGTGAAAAAACTGCGCTTTTTGCCAGAGAAGCTGAAAGCGAAAATATCGAAACAAATAAAGAACAGCGAATTATTTACCTTATAGGGAGCGCGCACTATGAATACTCAAACTGATGTAACGTTGGAGCAAGAATTGGTCGATGAGTTGATTCTTCAGCAAATGATCAAAGATACCTGTGCGGAAATCATGCCTACCTTAATCGAGCACTATATTGAGGAATCTCGTGAGCGCGTCGAAAAGATCCAGCAGGCCCTCAACAGCCAAGACAAAGAAGCGATGGAGTTTGAAGTCCATACGCTTGGTAGCTCTGCACTCGCCTTAGGTAATCGCACTCTATCGCGGCACGCTCGCACCATCGAGAAATACTGTGTTGAAGGTGATACAAAACAAGCTTTTGAGCTTTGCCAATCCTTACCAGAACTGGCAGAACAGTCTTTTACCGCACTAAACCAAAGAAAAGAGCAAGGGTTTGAAGACTAACAACAAATTTCAAGGATTTAATTAACTAAAAAATAAAGAATTTTCTGCAATCCTCACAGCGTGTGCTAATACTTAAATATAAAGATTCTCAAAATGAGAATCGAAAAGAAGCCATCAGCTTGAGGCAAGAAAAACGAACTGATCATGACAGCATGAACCTCAAGCCGACTTTACGCATTAAAACAACGAATTGAAGAAAGTTGGGAAAGGATTATGAGACCAAGAGTGTTACTGGTAGAAGACTCTACTTCACTAGCCATACTTTATAAGCAGTACGTCAAGGATGAGCCTTACGACATCTTCCACGTAGAGACGGGGCGTGAGGCGATTCAATTCATTGAGCGCAGCAAACCGCAACTTATCATTCTCGATCTCAAACTTCCGGACATGTCGGGCGAAGACGTATTGGACTGGATTAATGAAAACGAGATCCCGACTTCCGTCATCATCGCAACGGCGCACGGCAGTGTCGATCTCGCGGTCAATCTTATCCAGAAAGGCGCGGAAGACTTTCTAGAGAAGCCCATCAACGCTGACCGTTTAAAAACCTCAGTCACTCTTCACTTAAAACGCGCAAAACTAGAAAATCTCGTCGAGAACATTCAATCGACCTTCGATCGTCACAACTACCATGGTTTTATTGGCTCTAGCCTGCCGATGCAAGCGGTATACAAAACCATTGATGCGGTTGCCCCAACCTCTGCAAGCGTGTTTATCGTTGGTGAAAGTGGTACGGGTAAAGAAGTGTGTGCAGAAGCCGTTCACAGACAAAGCGATCGCAGAGACAAACCTTTCATTGCCATTAACTGCGGTGCTATCCCTCGTGATTTAATGGAAAGTGAAATTTTCGGTCACGTTAAAGGCGCATTTACTGGCGCAACCACCGACCGTAAAGGTGCAGCAACACTTGCCCACGGCGGTACACTGTTCCTAGACGAACTGTGTGAAATGGAACTTGAGATGCAGAAAAAACTTCTCCGCTTTCTGCAAACAGGAACCTACACCCCGCTTGGTGGCACCAAAGAGATGAAGGTGGATGTACGGATTATCTGTGCCACCAACCGAGATCCACTAACCGAAGTGGAAGGAGGTCGTTTCCGCGAAGATTTGTACTATCGTGTGCACGTTGTGCCAATCGATATGCCGCCACTTCGCGAACGTGGTAGTGACATTGTCACGCTAGCCAAGCATTTCTTAACCACATACGCCAAGCAGGATAAGAAGAAGTTCAGCAATATAGACAGCGAAGCGCAACATGTGATTAAGCATTACGACTGGCCTGGTAATGTGCGTCAATTGCAAAACATCATTCGTAACATCGTGGTGTTGAATAACGAAGACAAAGTGACTTTAGAACATCTACCTGCTCAATTGACCCGCAAACCGTCAAAAGCACGCACCGTCACACCACCTCATGTTGAAAGTGCTCAAGTAGCCGCGGTAAATCCAGCCACCGCAGCAACGCCAGTGCAAGCACAACCATTAGAAAGTGCACCTGTAGAAACATCCGCGCAACCAGAGTTCGCCTCAACTATGGTTACGAACGAAGCGCCTCCAGCAAGCCCTGCGGCGCAAGTGTCATCACCTTACTTCAATTCCGATGGCACCATTCGTCCAATGTGGAAAGTTGAGCGAGAGGCGATTCAAAACGCCATTGCGTATTGTGATGGTAACGTGCTTAACGCGGCGGTGATGTTGGAGCTTAGCCCTTCCACTGTGTATCGTAAAAAACAAGCGTGGGAAGCGGATGAAGCTAATCTCGAACAATCTTGAGATCCCAGTCGTTGGCGAAGTTTGGATACTACTGGATAGCCGCATTTACGGTGGCATTGAAAGCCATGTCGTCGAGCTCGCCACTGGGTTGCAATCCTTTCATGTTAACGTACGAGTTGTGTTGGTGGTGGAATACGATCCACCAGCACCACTTATCGACAAATTAAACCAAGTTCAAATACCTGTGAGTTATTTGTGGCACCTATGCCCAAAGTCAGAGCGGTCGAAAACCATTCCAGTCAAACAAATTACTGGCGCGGTGGCTGAGCATCAACCCAGCGTTATTCACACCCATGGTTACAAAGCGGCACTGTTAGCCAGAAGCGCAAAGGTATTCACTCGTACTTTTCCCCGTTTAATCTCGACCTACCACGCCGGTGAAACACCAACTGGCAAAGTTTGGGTGTATGACTGGCTCGATCGATATTCCGCGCGGCTCTCTGATCACAGCTTTGCGGTGAGTCAAGCCATTCAAGACAAGCTCCCTACTCAATCAGAATTGCTCAATAACTTTGTTACGATTCCCGAACAGCATTGTCGCTACAAAGAAATCGCGTTTGTTGGTCGTCTAAGCCATGAGAAAGGCGCAGACCGCTTCATCGATATTGCCCGTCAAATTCCTGATATCGAGTTCTCTATTTATGGTGACGGCCCCGAAAAGCCGAGACTCGTAGAAAGCGCACCTACCAACGTGATATTTCACGGTCATCAAAGTGACATGGATGCCGTTTGGCGAAATATCAGCGTTCTCGTCATTTCATCGCGCTATGAGGGGTTGCCAATGGTAGCGTTAGAGGCAATGGCTCGTGGTATCGTTGTGATAAGCCTTGACGTTGGTCGTCTTCCTGATTTGATCCAAGATGGTCAAAATGGATTCCTCACCCACGATATTCCAGTGCTAACCGACAAGGTCAATGGCTGGTTGGAAATGAGCCACAGCGAACAATACCCTATGCGCCACAAAGCGATTGAGACCATCAAAGCACACTATTCCTCTCGCAGCATCATTCCTATTCTGATTGAACGCTACCAAATTGAGAATCACACTTGATGCATATCCATTCTCAATTTGAGAAGTTTCGTATCTGATTTTTACGCCCACCGCATTTTCCATTTAAAAACAGACATTTAAATCGATGGCATATTTTGGCATCTCGGTTGCAATAGCTAATCCAAACAGATTGGCTAACCGAGGTAACGACGATGACTACTCCAAAACGCATTCTTTACGTTCATTATGGTGATAACTGGATTCGCGGCAGCGAAGTAGTACTGCTTGACCTTATCACTAATATTGACCGCAACCAGTACCAACCGTTTGTCTGGTCAAACTGTGAGCCTTTGATTGAGAGATGCCAATCCTTAGGTATCGAAGCAGAACATTCGAACTTCAGTCTTGTTGGCGGTTGGAACACGCCTCGCTGGGACATCAGCGGTTGGAACGATTTGATCAAACAAGGCACAGCATTGATCGAAAAGCACAGCATTGACCTTGTCCACGTAAACAGCGGCGGCCCATGCCAATGGATGTGCCTAGCTGCTCGTATGAATCACATCCCTTTGGTAACGCAACTTCATTGCCACTACACCTTACGTGACCGTTTCTCACTGGGTCTGCACCTTTCTCCAAAATTGATTTGTGTGAGTAAAGACGTGGGACACGAGATTCTCAAAGATGGCTACCCAGAAGAACATCTTCATGTCGTTCATAACGGCGTGTCATTGCAGAGTCACGATGCACCTATCGATGTCAAAGATCGTCTGGGCATTCCGCACCAAGCATTTACCTTTATTTCGGTTGGATCTCTCATTAAACGCAAAGGCTTTGACCGCTTAATCCAAGCCATGCGTATGCACAACTACCATCAACATAATCCGCATTTGGTGATTGTTGGTGATGGTGAAGAACGTATCGCGTTGAAGCAGTTAGCCGTAGATTTGGGCGTGGAGGATCGTGTGCATTTTGTTGGTGAGCAACACAACGCTGGAGACTGGATGAAAGGTAATGTAGATGCCTTCATCAGTGGTGCTTACGAAGAGGCGTTTGGTCTTGTTCTTGGTGAGGCAGCACTCGCGAAGTTACCAATCATTGCACCAAAAACAGGTGGCATCCCAGAATTGTTTGAGCACAACCACAGTGCCCTATTGTTCGCCAATCACGGTATGGCGAGTCTGTTAAATGCGATTCAGCAGATGATCCAAGATACGCCGCTACGAAATAAGCTAGCCGAGAATGCACATCAACACGCGAATCAGCATCTGACGGTTTCTGCCTCAGTCAAAGCGATTGAAGACATTTACCGCGATGAACTGACGCAGAAAGAATTGACGCCCATGCCTGTCAGCCACTGCATGAAACCAATTTCGCGCTGGTTAAACATCAACTAAGGAGCTCACCATGAAACGTGTATTGATGTTTGACGCCATCCCAATGCAAGGCGGTTCGAAAATTGCCAACGCTGAGTTGATTAAACAGTGTGACCAACGTGACGTGATTAGCTATGTCGCGACGACAAATCCAGAACACTGGACTGCCGCATTCAGCTCAAACCCTCGCGTACAGGTATTGAAAATCAAGCGTTCTCCAATCACGTCTCATCATGGTATCGCTTATTGGGTGATGAACTGTTTTTACCTGGTGCAGCTGATTTTGGTGACGTTCAAACTACCAAAACTCGATTGGTTTATGGGTTTGTCCTCACCAAACAACGACATGCCTTTGTACCTGCTTCGTTTGCTCAATCCCAAACCTATCGTTCAAATGGTGCATGGCCCGGTCGGCGTGTCTCGCTCGTCTGGCTACTGCTTAGTAAAAGCGTCTGCGATTCATTATTTATCGAACACTCGCGCTTCCATGATTGATGCGCTTGCCGCCTATTTAAAAATGCCAAAACCGGCGGTAGAGCGTTTTTGGACAACCTTAAACACCTCTTCTTTTGTTAACGGCTTGTCTTCAGAACGCGCTCCAAAGCAAGCAAACCCAATTTCTAATCGAGTGTTCTGGGCTGCCAGCCTCTTGAAATGGAAGAACGTTGATCTGTTGCTTGACGCGATCAAGATGGATGCGTCAGCAAACCTAAATGCAACCATCTGTTACATCAAACCTAACATCGAAGGTGTCGAATGCTCACAGCCAGATTTCACTCAGGAAAATGTTGAATGGCACGAATCACCAGACAACCTTGACGAGTTGCGAGCACAGTGTGGTGTGTTTGTGTCGACCAGTGAGAACGAACCGTTTGGGTTATCAATTTTAGAGGCGTTAGCCGCTGGTATGTGTGTCGTGATTCCTCATGACGATAGCTATTGGGATCGAGTGTTAACCCATGGCAAGAACTGCATTAAGTACACACCGAAAGAAGCCGCTTCTCTTCACAATGCCATTCGACTTTTAAACGAAGCACCTTGGCTAAAAGTCACCATGGGGATGGAGGCACTAAACGTTGCAAGTTTATACACCGCAGAACGTTGTTACTTCGATATTACCCAACAGCTTTGTACTGCCCCGACTAATAAAGCTCAAGACAGCGCAAAGAAGCGCGATAACGTCAAAGGATATGACCATGTCTAAAGCCATGACCAATATGTCACTGTTCGCCATTGCGTTGGTGATCAACAAAAGCATCAGCTTAATTATGCTGCCAGTGCTTCCTCAGTTTCTCTCGCCTGAGCAAATGGGCAAACTTGAGTTACTCACTTCTTTCGGTGTTGTCACTGCCCTACTTGCGAGCATGGCAATGCATGAGGCGCTGTACCGCTTTGTTGGCGTAGAGAAAGACGGCGAGAAGAAAGTGACCATGCTCAACCAGATCTACTCACTTTCTGTTTGGATAGCAGCGGCGATTGGTTTGGTTTTACTGTTTGCGATTTTAGTTGCTCCGATTCCTAGCCCGTTCTCTCAATTTGAATTCATCGTGCTGATGTTAGCCATTATCTTGGAAGGCGCGATTGGTATCGGTACTGCTTGGCTGCGCATGCAAGATGATAAAGCAAAAACCTTGCTTAGCGTGATGGTGACCACCACCGTTCTTCAAGTTGTATTCATTGTCACCGCTTTAATGATTCACCCACACGTCATTTCTGTTTTACTTGGTGGCCTACTGGCTGCCGTGATCCAATTTACTTGGCTGCACGTTATCAATAAATACAGAGTTGTCATGCCTGATATGGCGATCGCAAAGCAGCACCTGCATTACTGCATCCCTGTCATGATGTCTGCGCTGGTCGCTTTTTGCTTGAACGGTGCAGAGCGTTGGTTCATTGGCGCGAACGCTTCACTGGCAACACTTGGGGTTTACGCAATTGCGGTGAAGTTTGCCATTGGCATGTGTATTTTGGTTCAGCCATTCGGTATGTGGTGGATGCCACGTCGATTTGCGTATCTGGAGCATAATCGTGGTAAAGAAGCCGTTAGAATATCTCACTTCGGTATGATTTATATTGCAGCACTCACGGTCCTAGTCGCGACCCTTGCCTTCATTATGATCAGCCAGTTTTTACCAAAAACGTACCAGGAAGCCGCGCTTTACACATTGTTCCTTCTGCCAATCGCCATGATCAAAGAATGGAGCGAACTGCTGAACATCGCGATCCTTTACAAACGCCGCACTCGTTGGTTACTGGGAATAAACGTCGTGGCCGCTGGCGTCGCAATTACTCTTCTATTTGCGCTTTCTTCTCTTGGTATTTATGGCGTATTCATCGCACTTTACTACGCGCAACTAGCCAAACTGGCGATGACGTTCTTGATTGGACAACAGTGCATGCAGCTTCCTTTCCACCTAAGTTTGATGGTCGCATTACAAATCATCTCAGGAGTGGCACTGTTCCTGCTTTACTCTACTCAATCCATCGGAAGCGCGATCGTGATTTGCATTTTGACATGCACACTGCTTGCAGGCGTTGCCTTCCGATACATGTCTAAGGAAGCACGTAGCAATCTTGTGATGAGATTGAGAACGGAAGCGAAAAGAGTGACGTTATGAATGCCACGGATGTGAGACCAACCCAGATCATCGCTGCGATAACCATTACTGTGGTTATCGCTTTAGCGTGGTTGGTGATGCCGCATCCAATTTTGATTGTCGCAATTTGTTTTGCTCCGCTTGCCATCTTGTTTGTACTCAACCAAACCTTTTGGCTAGTGACTCTGTTTGTTATCTTCTCTTTCTTCCGAATTCACGAAGCGTTTCCCGTTATCTACAACTTCAAAATCCCATTGTTGTTGTCTTTAGGTGCACTTGGCGCGTTATCTTTTCATCTATTAATCAGTCGTCAGCTATCAATCTTCTGGCACCCTTCATTAAAGTGGCTTTTCATCTTCTGGGCGTTAGTCATCATCGGTATTGTGTTTGCTTCTTCGCGCGACATCGCAATTACCGTGTTCAAGAATACGTACTGGAAGATCATTGTGATGACACTGGCGATAACTTGGCTTATCACCACACCCAAACAGCTCGCACAAATGTCAAAAGCGATTATCGTTGCTGGGTTGTTGGTCGGACTCGTTGCCCTTTATAACGCCACTAACGGCATTGATATTGTGGAGGGAACGCGTGTGTCGATTGGCCGGTCGTTCGGCTCGGTATTAGGCGATCCCAATGACTTAGCGCTGGTTTTGATGTTCCCCCTCGCCTTTACGGTGAGCCAGTTGGTCGAGAAACGGTCGTCCATGTGGTTACGAGGGTTCGCGCTGCTCACTTGTATCATCCTGTTTATGTCGATCCTTGAGACACAAAGCCGCGGTGGTTTATTGGGAGCGCTTTCAGTTTTCGCGTATTTCGCGTTTAAACACATCAAGAGTAAGGCGTTGGTGGTCTTCCTAGGCTTAGTCGCAGCTTTGATTCTTTATGCTGTTGCGGGGATCTCCGGGCGAGCATCGGGGGGTGCTGCAGAAGCCGGTATTGATGCCTCTGCAATGGGACGTTTGTACGCTTGGGAAGCGGCTTTCAAAATGGCACTCGACAATCCGATAACCGGCGTTGGTTTAGAGAACTTCTACTACAACTACTTCTTCTACAGCCCGCATTGGGATGGCATTAACCACGCGGTGCACAGTACTTGGTTTGGTGTACTGGCTGAAACCGGTTTTGTTGGTTTAGCGGTTTTCATTACTCTGATTGTTTCTCTGGTCAAAACGTCATTAAGTTCAATTTCACTTCTGACTGAAAAGTCCCACTTCACGCTTTCTGTAGGTGCAAACGCCGTATTGAGCGGACTTATCGGCACCATAGTCTCCGGGACTTTCCTCACTCAAGGCTTCACTTGGCCGATTTACATACTTGCCGCACTAACCATAGTGATAAATCGCATCGTTCAAACTGATTGTCAAAATGAGAAATCTTCACCTTCTCAAATTAAGAAATAACCTAACCCATTGTTTTAGATAATTTTAAGTCTTTGGCACGCATCGTGATACGTCTTTGAGTAACAACAACGAATCAATTGGCTCAAGGAGAGAACGATGACGGATATCGTAGTATTTGGAGAAGACTTCGGCGGCTTGCCATCTTCCACTCAACACCTGATAAAGCACCTAGCGAACAACCATCGTATTCTTTGGGTCAATTCTATTGGCTTAAGACAGCCAAAGTTCACACCGAAAGACGCTAAACGCCTTGTCACCAAACTAACTGGCTCAGTCAAACAACAAGACAATGTCCCAACACCTTTCGGTCATGAAGAAGACGCAAACATCCACACCATCACTTTGTTGACAATTCCTGCTCCCAAATCGAAATGGGCACGCAGCGTCGCGACGAAGATGATGAAACATCAACTGAGCAAAAAGCTGAATGAGCTAGGCTTTCAACATGCCGTTTTTTGGACATCACTGCCTACCGCTGTGGACATTTGTCGAGAAATGAGCACCAAAGGCATTGTTTATTATTGTGGTGATGACTTTGGCGCGCTAGCAGGCGTGGACCACCAAACTGTTTTGCAACATGAAGCTGACTTGATCGATAGCGCAGACCTGATTCTGGCTGCGAGCGACAAGCTTGCCGCTGAGTTTCCGCAAGACAAAACCGTTACCCTACCGCATGGCGTGGATTTCAGCTTGTTCTCAGAGCCAGCGGCGAAAGCGCAAGATATGCCAAACAATGGGCGTAAGGTACTGGGTTTTTACGGCAGCCTATCAGAATGGTTAGATTACCGTTTGATAGAACAAGTGGCCGATCAAGCGCAGGGTTGGGACTTGGTCTTTATTGGTCCAAATGAGTTTCCTCACAACCCGTTGCCACAACGAAGCAACGTCCATTACCTAGGCCCGCGAGCACATCAAGATTTACCTAGCTACTCACAGCATTGGGATGCGAGTTGGCTGCCATTCGTTGATAACGCGCAAATTCAAGCCTGTAATCCACTTAAACTGTTGGAATACCTCGCAACGGGGACACCAGTCATCAGTACGGCTTTCCCTGCACTTAAACCCTACCAACACATGTTGCATGTTGTAGCGGACGTGGATGATGTTTGTGCAAGCCTCAATCACTTACTCCCACCACCAGAAGGATCACTCTCGATCATCCAACAACAAAGTTGGCAATCAAGAGCACGTCAAGTTGAGCAATTAGTGAGGGCGTTATGAACGATTTAAGAGACAACATCACCCTATTACTGCACGGTGCGTGGCGACGTCGTTACCTGATTGTCATTCCGATGTTGGTGTTGCCAATCTTGGGGTTTGTCGTCAGTAAAATAATGCCAACGAAATATGTGGCGCACACGAGCATGCTGATTCAAGAAACAGCTAAGATGAACCCGTTCCTTGAGGATCTTGCCGTCTCGACTATGTTGAAAGACCGCTTGAGCGCATTAAGCACCTTATTAAAAAGCCGTCATGTGCTGTATTCGGTTGCTCAGGAGCAAGGCTTAATTGACGACACCATGGGTCCGAAAGAGCAAGAGTTCATCATTAAAGATCTTGCCAATCGCCTCACGGTTCAACAGCTTGGCAAAGACTTCATTCAAATCCAATTAACCAGTGGTAAATCTGAAGGCATGGAAGAAGTCCTTGGTTCCGTCAGCGACCATTTTGTTGAACAGTTACTTGCGCCAGAGCGCTCTTCAATTAAAGACTCAAGCCACTTTCTTACCATTCACATCGATAAACGCCGCGAAGAATTGGATAAAGCCGAGCAAGCTTTTGCCGAATACAAAAACGCCTACTCGCACGCAACACCAGAGATGCAAGCGCAAAGCCTGACTCGTTTAGCGAGCCTAAAGCAAACATTGGCAGAGAAAGAAGCGGAACTGGCAGGTGTAAAACGCAGCTTGGGTAGCTTGGACCAACAGCTTTCGAAAACCAACCCAGTGATTGGTAAAATTGAAGAGCAAATCATCGAGATCCGCAGTGAACTTACCCTACTTCGTGCCAAGTACACAGAAGCGCACAGTATGGTTCAAGGTAAGCTGCGTGAGCTAAATCGCTTAGAGCAAGAGCGTTCGGTTCTACTCAACTCAAAACAACCAGAGATGAACAGTAATCAGCTTTGGGATATCGCCAGTACAGCAACGGTAAGCAATATTGGTGATGCGCAACCTCTGCTTGTTTCTCAGCTTCATCAATTGCAAATCATGCGCGGTCGATACGAGTCGCTTCAGGAAGAAACCATTAGTTTGCAAAGTATGATTCAGGAGCTAGAAGTCAATGCAAACCGCTTTGGTAGTACCGCAACTGAAATCAACCGTCTCGCTCGCGACGTGACAGTAAAACGCGAGTTGTATGACGAACTGGTTGAACGTTATGAAATGGCACAGCTCACCGGATCTTTAGGTGTGTTTGAGGAAAACAAACGTGTGAAAGTCATTGATGAACCTTACACACCAACGATTCCTGCCAACCTGCCAGCGTTTGTATTTGTCATTTTAGGATTCATTGGTGGCGCAGGCTTGGGAATCGGCTTAGCGACTATTGCTGAGTTAGCAGACAACTCAATTCGCTCTCGTAAAACTCTCGAAAAACACCTTGGGGTGCCAGTGATTACGACCATTCCGAAAGTAGCTCTCTAGGACTAGAGCCAAGACTGCAACGCCAACCAATAACATACGGAAAGCACTCTACTTCAGAGTGCTTTTTCTTTTGCTCCCTCTCTATTCTAAAGATTAGTTTTGAATTTCAAATTGAGAATCATAGCCTCTCATTTTGAACCTCACCTCAAAACCATTGCTAACCATTTGTTTTATATTAACTTATTTTCTGGCACGCACCCTGCTTTCTCTTTTACAGGAAACTACGTCGAGGGCTCAGGAATGAAAAACTCAGAGACTAAAAACTCAAGCAACAATGGCAACGTGATCGTTCACATCGTTCAGCACCTTGCTCCAGGCGGTTTGGAAACTTTGGTGCTTGAGATGCTTCGCTTTGCCAAAGCCGAAGACTCCGTTTTTGTTATCAGCCTAGAGGGAAACAAGCAAACTGCGCTAAATCATTGGGATAAGTTGGCGGACTTTGAAGACCAACTCCACTTTCTAAACAAACCGTCTGGTTTGCATCTATCAACCTTCAAGGTTTTGAAAGCAAAATTAAAACAACTGAATGCAAACGTCGTCCATACACATCACATAGGGCCTTTGCTGTACGGTGGCACCGCAGCTCGTTTGAATGGGATCAAAACCTTGATCCACACTGAGCATGATGCGTGGCATTTAAACAATAAAAAGGCCGCGAGACTGCAATCGACGCTTCTTAAAGTGCTTCGCCCTCAAGTCGTGGCAGATGCAGACTTTGTCGCTGACCAAATCACGAATAAGTTGGGATATCAGCGTGTAAGCACCATCCATAATGGAATCGACTGCGAGAAATTCACCGATGGTAATCCACAAAAAGCACGTGAGTTTTTCTCTCTTCCTACAGACAAGTTCATTGTGGGTACAGCGGGGCGTTTAGAAACGGTGAAAGGACAAGAGATCCTCATCAAAGCCTTTTCTCACCTACCACAAAACACACACCTTGCGATTGCTGGTTGCGGCAGCCAAAGAGGCATTCTAGAAGCACAAGTTCGCACACTTGGGTTAGAAGACCGAGTGACTTTCCTTGGATTAGTAAGCAACATGCCTCGTTTTTATCAGAGCCTAAACGTGTTTTGCCTGCCTTCACTTCAAGAAGGTTTCCCTCTATCCACATTAGAAGCACAGGCGTGTGGTGTCCCTTGCATTGCAAGCGATGTTGGCGCGGTAAAAGAAACACTGTGCCCACAAATTGGAGCACTCGTTGAACCGAACAAAGTGCCAATGTTGGCAGATGCGCTATCGCAGCAATTATCACAAACACCTCAATCACCGAGAGCACACATTCTTCAGCATTTTGATATTCGCAATATGGTGAATCGCTACGCAACATTGGCTCAGGGAGAGAACGCATGATTGATCTACTATGGACGACTGGTTTTGTTTTGTCTGCGCTACTGATTATCTATCATCACGTGGGTTACCCGTTGGTTTTGAATTGGTTATCAGCACGCAGAGAACAACGAAAAGCGAAAAAGAATGCAAGAAAACAAAAAGCAAAAGAGCGCTGCTACAAAGCCTCAAAGCGTGACTGTACACTATCAAGTGTCACGGTGATCGTTCCTGCTTACAATGAAGAGCAATGGATTGCAGAAAAAATCCGTAACCTTGCAAGCCTAGATTACCCAAGAGACAAACTGACCGTCATCATTGCTTGCGATGGCTGTACAGATAACACCGCAGCGATTGCACAAGATACGATTCAAGAAGCCATCTGCGCAGACACTCTGTTCATTGTTAATGACCATGAGGTAAACCGAGGTAAAGTCGGGTTAATCAACGTGGAGATGGAGAGCGTCACTTCAGATATTACTGCATTAAGTGATGTCTCTGCCCTCGTCTCTTGCGATTCGCTCTTGTTGGCGAGTCAGCATTATCAAAATGAGAAAGTGGGTGTGGTGAACGCAACCTATCAAATCATGACGACACAGAACCAAGGCGAAGCGGCTTACTGGCAATATCAATCGAACGTGAAGTACAAAGAGTCATTGATCGGCTCAACCATTGGTTCTCACGGCGCATTCTATACCTTCAGAACCAAACTGTTTTCGCCATTGGAGCCTGAGATCATCAACGATGACTTCATTTTGCCAATGCGCATTGTGCTTCAAGGTTATGACTCCGTTTATGAGCCAAAAATGTTAGCCATCGAACTGGAAGAAAGCTCAGACAGTTCAGACTTCAAACGTCGCCTACGTATCTCGGCAGGTAACATGCAGCAGTTCTTGAAATTGAAAAAACTGTTATTACCCCGCTATCGTGGCACCGCATTTGCATTTCTATCGGGAAAGGTACTGCGTCTTGCGACTCCTTACCTGATGATTATGTGTTTGGTGAGTTCATTACTGCTGATTCACTACCCAGCGTTTCAATTTCTGATGCTGGCACAAATGGCAGTCTACTCAGTTGCTCTCATCACTTACTTAGTACCGGTATTAAATTTGTTTAAGCCATTCAAGTTAATCAATTACTTAGTGGTCGGACACATAGCAAACTTCGCAGGCGGACTACGCTACCTACTTGGAATGGAAAACGGACGCTGGAAGCGCGTTAATCAATAAGGAAAGCATCATGAAAACTTCACGCTACGACTCAAATATTCATCTAGCAAAACGCGCTTTCGATGTGGTTGTTTCACTGCTCATATTGCTCGTCACCATGCCAATTATGCCTTTGATTGCGTTAGCAATTGTAATCAACTCAAAAGGCCCTGTGATTTATCGTCAGCTTCGTGTTGGACGCTGCACACCGGAAAAAATGGACCTGTTTGAAATTATGAAATTTCGAACCATGTATGTCGATGCAGAACAACGCTCTGGTGCGGTATGGGCTTCTGAGAACGACCCACGTATCACTCCGGTTGGACGCTTCCTACGCAAGACTCGCTTGGATGAACTTCCACAACTGTTCAATGTGCTAAAAGGTGAAATGTCTTTGATTGGCCCTCGTCCGGAACGTCCTGCTTTCTACCAAAAGCTGGAAGACGAAATCCCTTATTTTGTGGAACGCACTTACGGCGTGCTGCCGGGCATTACAGGTCTAGCCCAAGTAAATCAAGGTTATGACTCTTGTATTGAAGACGTTCGTCGCAAGGTGGGGTTTGACCACAGTTACGCACTGAGTTTGAGTTCTTTTTACTCGTGGATTTCCATGGACATTGCCATCATGAGCAAAACATTAGTGGTGATGATCGACGGTCGCGGTCAATAAACCATAGAGGCTTAACTGATTAGAAAGAAACAAAGAATGAAGAACCGTTACTCTTGCCATTGGCGGCGCATATTCTCTATCGTCGCTGATGGCACATCATGAATGCTCTGATATTCACCTCGGCAAACCTGCATTTCCACTTCAATCTGCTTTTTCTCACAGTACTTCAAATACCGTTTCATCTCCCAAAGGCGCACAAACGTGTTACTGACGATCACAGTCTTTCCTTTGCTTAGCCATTTGCGGGTTTGCTGAAAGCACCATTCATGCGCATCAGCCAGCTTTGTACCATCAAAATGGTATTCGCCAATTTCATTCTCAAAATACATGTCAGCTTCAAAATGTTTTGCTTTGAGCTGTTTGGACAATTTCTTGGCAAGTGTCGTCTTACCAGAGCCCGGTAAACCACGGATTAGAAGAAGTTTCGCGTTAGACATAATGGGATGATTTCAGTGAAAAACCAGCAAACTGTACGCTATTTTTATAGAAAAGAAAGCGAAAGCAACCACACGGTTTTAGCATTCTCGGAATACTGCTCTCATTTGTGTAAATAATCGCAATTCGCCATTAATTTTTGTTCCCTCCTGCCGCATTTGAAACTAGAATGCGCGCGCATTTATTGAGCCCTAAAAAGTCACTAAAAGTTAGGCACTTATAAATTAAATCTCAATATCCGTGAGCTTTTAGATAAAGTTAATCTCAACCAACTCGCCATCCAGACGACGATGGCATTTCATAAGGGTTTAGTCTTTGAAAAGAAGTCTTCTTTCAATCCTTGTCGCATCGCTGCTGTTTGGCTGCGGTGGCGATGAAAACAAACACTCAACAGAACTCCCAACTCCAGAAATACCAGATATCGAGGACAATATCTATCAAGGTAAGCTATTTATTCATGGTAAACAGATCACTGGCGATATTCAGTGTGATGGGCAAGACATCAGTGAGTCTGGTTACTTCACCTACGTAGCTTCAGAAGGCCAGTTTGATTGTCAATTTGGTGGTGTGACTTTAGGTGAGTTCAGTTACCAGATCCCTGAGCAAACTCGTATGGGTTCACAGCCTGCTGAACTAACACAAGCCTATGACCTAAAAGACGTACTCGGCCCACACGTAAACAACGCCACTAAGTTGTTGAACAAGATCGACACGTGCCCTACTCAGGACGCACAAGTGTGTTTGGATGAAATAAACAGCTATGACATCCAAAACTTGTACGAAAGTGACGATCAAGCGGCGATTGATGAGTTTCTCAATCCAAGTGTTACAAACGAAGGTGAACAACCAAGCGCGCACGTTGACCCAGAACTTCAACCAGAAGTCACTCCGGGCGCAAGCAACAACTTAACGGAATCGTTTGTGTCTGCCAATGCAGAGACGACTTACGAATACAAACCAAGTGCTGCCAACAAACCGTTGACTAAAAGCCGTTTGACCGACTCCCAAGGAAATGCGCTTGCTGGCGTCGAGTTCTTTAGCCAATCCGCACGCGGAATCACGGATGCCAACGGTGAATTTGAATACCTTTGGGGTGAGAACCTGATCTTTGGTATCGACACCTTTACTCTAGGCCAAGTGAAAGGCAATAAGGTCAATTACCAACTTGCAGATTTAAGCGACAACCCATTGGTGAAACAGAACCTTGATACGTTCGTTCACCGTTATGGCGTGTCTTCTGGCAACCACATTGAGATCAGCGATACCGTTCGTCAGGTGTTTGCACAATACCCGAACGTTATTAACGAGCTGATCAATTTGAACCTACCAAACGGCGCAAAAATTGAAGGCACGAACTTCACCACACCAAATGAATTCGAAGCGCAATTCAGCCAAGGTTTAACACAAATCATTGATGGACAACTAAAACAAACGCCTCAATGGTCGGGCTTTGCTGCACCTATGCTACGCACGGTTCGTGCTTCTGGCAGTAATTATGTCACGCAGTCTCTGCATCAGATTTATGCTGGGGTGGATAGCGTGCACGTCTTCCATGATAACCATGGTTGGGGTGGCTCTGGTTACACACGTGCGATGCGCAACTTCAACCTAACTAACGAAGCCTTCCCTGTTCTGATGCCACGCAACGACAACAGCTACTGGCTCCCGTTTGGTGAAGAAGCGGCATGGACTCGTGGTTCTGGCAAAGATCAAAAAGCCTACATTGTGGATGCCACAACCATTGATGAAAACTCAACGGTGGTTATGCAGCGCCCAGAAGTAATTTCCAAACAAACCGCGACCTTTAATCTACCAACCATGACGGCAGGTATGATTGGCTCGGGTAAAGTGGTGTTCTTGGGTAACGCGATGTACACCTCTATCTTCTCTTGTCCAGAAAACTACTGGGCAGGCGCAGATCTGGGCATCGACAGCGAAGCGCAGCAATGTCGTTACAGCACGCCTCACAACCAAGAAGCGCAAGATGCGGATACTCGTACCGATCGCGGCAGCATGCATATCATGTTCAGCAACTTGATCGATTGGTTAGTGCCGAATGCAACGCAAGAATCTCTCGCGATTGCTACCAACATCAACAGAGGTCACGCATTCCGTTGGGATCGCAAAGAAGGTCAAATCTACGATTTCTTTGTCAACCCAAGCTATAAATTGGGTGAAATGGACGTATTAAGCAGCGGCCAGTTTGATTCATTAGATCCAACTTCTACACCACTGCTTTTGCTTCAGTCTTACGAAATCAAAACCGATGGCTACGCGACAAAATCCGTCGTGTCTGACATCAACCAACCTAAGTTGGATGCAGATGACGTTACAGCACTTATCGAGTACGTAAACAACGGTGGTAGCATTATCTTCTTTGATGCTTTGGAAGAAAGTAACCCAGAGCCGATTGCTCGTTTAGCGGATGCGGCAGGCGTTTCTGTTGGCGGTGCGAACGTTGCCAAGACGTTCCAATCTCTGTGTACTGATAGCTATTGGTGTCACAGCACATCAGGCCCGAACGTACCTAACCTGCATACCGTCGCAGAACACGATCTCGTGGTTTATGAACGTTATGCAGACACGACTAAGATTGAGATCAATGACAACGGTACAGTGACATGGCCGGGCAATATCGACATGCCTACCCTTGAAATACCGCTATACAAAGTCTCAATTGATGGACAAGAGCATCAACGTTATGCCTTCCACATGGTGAAGTCGGAACAAGAGAAACAAGCAGCAATCGCAGAGCTTCAACGCGAGTTTCCTGGCGTTCCGGTTTGTAAAGACGATTACCAATACGAAGTAAACTGTATTGAAGTGCGCGAAGGTCATGGCATTCCAAGCCATGGCAACCACCATCGCCCGGACTTTACTCGTTACGAAATGAGCCCTGAAGTCGTCGATAGCATGGTAAAAGCGGCGAACTTGGGTGCCAACATTGATCGTCTACTTTCTCACGAGCTTTACTACCGCAGTAAAGGGGAAATTGGTGAACGCTTGTCGCAGGCTGAGCTAACTTCAACCTACGATAACCTATCCGTTTGGCTTTGGAATGATGAGCAATACGAGTTCAATCCAAACATACAAGATGAGCTTGGCTTCGAACGTGCGGTCGAAATGCTGAACTGTTACACCAGCAACGAACATCAAGGCGGCAATGTTTGTGATCAAGAGACACGAGAGCAACTTGCTAAATGGTCAATGATTACCGAATCAGGCGAGCTGAACCCGTCTTACCCTCTGAACTGGATGGAAAAGCCGTTAACACGCATGATGCTGGGTCGCTCATACTGGGATTTAGAGATCAGTGTTGATACAACGGGCTACCCGGGTCGTCCTGTTCAATCAGGCAGTGCAGCGAGTGTTGCGATTCATACCGACAACAAAACCGTGATTGGTACGGCAGGCAGCATGCAATCGACGGGCTTATGGGCGCCACAACTTGAAGAAGTCACCATCTCTGGTGGTGTAAAAGCGTCTATCAATGTTGCATTGGTTGATGACTTAACAGGCCGTGCAAACCACGAACTGAGCTTGAAACGCCCACCACGCGTGCAAAAGACCTTCCAATATGACGGTTCTTCTTTGAGCTTCAAAGTACCTTACGGTGGTTTGATTTACATTCAACCGTTAGAAGTGGATTCTCGTGACGTTGTGACGTTTAACTTCACTGGTGTGCTTCGTGCGTCTTGGTGGAAAGACGGTGCATGGTTAAACCCAATCAACACTGACGTCCCATTGGCAGAAATCGATTCAGGTCATTTCGTCTATACGACGCCAGTGAAAAACGTACTGGACACAGACGTCCCTAAGTTTGCCGATGAACTGAACGCATTCGCGAACCATGCAAGTGATTTTTACGGACGTGATCAAGTCACGGCAGAAGGGAAACACCGTCGATTTACTTACGATGCCCTGCTCGCCAACCGACATCGCTTCGTGAATGATGTACAAATCTCGATTGGTGCTGCGCACTCAGGCTACCCAGTTCAAAGCAACAGCTACTGGCCAACGTGGACTGTCGTTCCATCCAACCCAACCAATGACTGGTTACTATGGCATGAAGTCGGACACAACCTTGCTACAGCGCCGTTTATGATGGCCGGCTCTACTGAGGTCACCAACAACATTCTTGCCCTTTACATGCAAGAACAGCGTGAAGCGAAGCCATACATGGACCGTATTGCGAGTGATCTATCCAAGTCACCTTTATGGCTCGATCGCTTTGAAGGACATGCTTGGAGTGAAGCGGATGTCGGCATGCGTTTAGCGATGTTCGGCCAGTTAAAGCTTTGGGCAGAAGACCACTTCAACATCGATGATTGGTATGCGAATCAAGCAGAGAAGCCAAGCATCTTTGGTGAAGATCAAGGCTGGAACTTCTTCAAACTCGCACACCGTAAAGCGCGTGGTGACAGCATTGGCGACCAAGGCATTAACTACTGTTCTGCACAAAGCAGCCAGTTAAGCCAAGGCGATCTCATGATGGCATGTACCTCATACCTGACCGGATACGATCTGACAGATTACTTCCGTATGTGGAACCCATCAGAAACCAAAGCTAACCTGCCAAATGGCACTGTTGATTACTCTGGTGGTTTAACGCCTGCCGGTTTCAACGCGGTTGCGACGATGGATTTACCGAAACCAGATAAGTCTCCTTCTGAGTATTTGTCTGTTAAGTAACCCGTAAGACGATAAAAGCCGACAGAATCGAATTCTGTCGGCTTTTTTGTATCATTCTGCTTGCTTTGGCGAAGTGCCGAAGAGGAAAGCTACAAGGCCATCAGCTCTCGCTTAGTTTGCTTATCCAGCTTTTCTATCGCATATCGAAACGCCGTTCTCGGCATCTTGCTATGATGACGTTTCAAGTAGTCCACCACTCGCTCCGGTTCTTTTTGCGCCAGCACTTTGAGCATCCAGCCATAGCCTTTTTGCACTAAATAATGATCATCTTCGAGCAAAAAATCCGCTATGTGAAAAGGCTCAGTCCCTTTGTATAGACCTTTATTGATCGGATAGATAAGCGTCACAGCGGCTGCTCGTCTCACTGCAAAGTTATCACTCTTTACCCACTCCAATGTGCGAGTAAACAGGCTGTTGTCTTGAGCAATAAGCGCACCGAGTGCATGGGTGCAAAAATCATCACAATCATTCCAATCGGTAATGTATTGATAAAGCCAAGTTTCGAATCGATCGTACGTGGCGGCGTCATACTGCTTTTTTACTCTGAACGCCCAATCAAACGCAATCACGCTTAATGCCCAATCACGCTCTGCCAGCAACGTTTCACACTGCTCAAAAACGAAGTCTGCTTGCTTACTGTCTAAACTTCGAAAACCATCGGCAGAGATCGCCCTCACCAAGCCCGTGCGCACTCGCTTCTCTCGGTACCCAATCTCGCTTAATTGTTTAGTTAACGTTTTTACAATACTCATTGCTTTTAGTTCTGTACTTCCATTTCGATACATATGACGTGAACTAATTTATTGGCGAATTACTTTGCTCAAAAGAAAGAGTGACATCTTCTATGGGCTACATCCACCTTGAGTCTGCGAATACTTCATTTTTGCCAATTCAGTCATATTTCCGTGGTTTATGTATTGTGCTGACAAGAATCCAAATTGGAACGGGACACGAATATTTACATATCTCGTTGTAATCAGTTTAAGAAAGAGTCGGTCTGCCATTAGGAACCTTCACTACTCAATAAAGGAATGAAAATGAAAGAAACGCTCCAACCAAAGCTTCAACGTCAGTTGGGATTAGGGCTGTTAGCATTGCGCTTAAGTATCGCGTTGGTATTTATCATGTGGGCGCTAGATAAAGTGCTGGAACCAGAGCATGCAATGAAAGTGTTCTCTGGCTTCTATGGCTTAGATATTTCGAGTGGATTTTCTGTCGCGTTAGGTATTGCCCAGCTGGTGTTCATCGGGATTTTTGTGGCTGGACTTTGGAAGAACCTGACTTATCTTGCGATTCTCGTATTACACGCAGGCTCGACTTTTTCTTCGTTCGCGAAGTACCTAGACCCGTTCAACAACCTGTTATTCTTTGCGGCGTGGCCGATGCTTGCTGCGTGTTTCGCTCTCTACCTATTGCGAGATCATGACATCTATGTGTTGAGAAAGCAGCCTCAAGCAGTTACGGCTTAGCTCATCACCAGCGACTGAGACACAATAAAAAAGGGAGGCTTCACACCTTGCTAACTGAATATCGGCACTTCTACCATCGAAGTATGATAAAACGCGTAACGCCCTTTACCCAACTGCTTCGCCCTGTACACCGCCATATCGGAACAGTGCAGCAGAACATCAATATCACGCCCCACACCCTCGGTGAGAACAACCCCAATTGACGCGGTTAAACTGATATCAATGCCTAAAAGATCCGCCGTGCTTTGCAATTTAGCGAGGAATTTGTCTAGTTTAAGTTCTAACTCACGCTTAGTTCGAAACTCTTGCGTTAACACCACAAACTCATCACCACCAAATCGACCTATGATGTCGCGCTTGTGACCAAAACTCTCTCTCAACACGGCCACAAACAGAGCGATAACTTTATCACCCGCTAAATGACCGTATGTGTCGTTGATGTACTTGAGGTTATCCATATCAAAGAAGATACAGGCTTTAGGCGTATTACTTAGAGATAACGACTTCTGCGCGCCTCGTAAGAAATACTCCCGCGTAAGCAATCCACTGCGAGAACAAAACACACCATTGCGACTGGCTTGAAGAACTTGCTCAAAGTGCTCTTTTAGCTCCATCGAACTATCATTGAACACCACCTTACTTTCTTCCAAGAATCGGTCAAGCGGTTGAGTTAAACCGACCACCTGTTTACCCATCAAGCGCGCGATGACGAAATAAATCGCAAAGATCAACATCACGTTCGCACCAAACATCAAGGTCCCATCACCAACCAAAGAACTGAACTTGGCCTTAGATAACAAAATCCAAGGCGTTCCCTCAACTTTAGTAAACTCAACATAAGACAAGTCCAACGGATAGCTGTAGGTAAAGAAACCGCCTCTGTCGGTGCCCGTCAGTGCTTTTAAATTTCCTTCTCGGTCGAACAGCTTTTCATATCCATAATTAAACAAGTTCACCCCGATATAATGCTTGTCTCCGGAGTGGCTTATGATGTTAAGGTCTTCATCTAATAGAACACTGTAAATGTCGCTCTCACCGTCTGTATCCAGAGCCATTTGAATCTCAGAGAAATGAATAGATGCAGATATTGTTCCTTGTAGATCACCACTTTCATCAAACATTGGACGACACAACACATAGACGGCCTTTCCATTGGAAACATCAGTAAGAACATTGGTCATGACCGTTTCTTTGGTTCGGATAACTTGATGAAAGTAATCCCTGTGAGCAATAGAGTGAACTCTATCGTTGTTTGTACTGACCATGTTCCCCACACCATCGCTGAATCCAATGCCCGCCAGCTCAAAGGCTTGCTTATATGGAACCGCACGTTGCGCACGCTCTTGCAATGTGATGTCCGATTCGATGAAGTGCTCATCTTTACTCATTGCGCGTAGCAGATCACGGTAACCATCGACGATAGTACCAAGGTTGAGCTCTGCAGATTTAACATGGTATCGGGCTAGGTTTTTCGCTTCATCGACCTGCTGATATGCCCAATAGGTGAAGTTAGTGAAAAGCGCGATCAAGACAATCGGGACAGTGTAACGCAGAGTGACCGATTGAAGACTTCGAGATACGTTCATGATTTAGTTATTGTTATTTGTTGCCGTATGGAGGTTAACTTTTTATTTAAGCCTTTTTCCCACTAACCTTTGCATCGTTTGAAGTACAACTCCCGGAAATCGCAAGCACGTATTCCACAAAGTCTCATTAGCAAGAAAATCCGACGATTATACCCACCCCTGTATATCGACACAGCCACTTTATGACCTTTTACGACAAAACATTTTACTCACTCAACAAATGATTTTTATTTATAAATATCATTGATTTGAATAATTCTCACTAAGTGAGAAATCCCATTTTTATTGATAGATTAGAAGATTTATCTCTTTCAAACACCGACCTTTTGTAACGAGTATCACAATTTTTATATGGCGAAAGTGTGAATTTTTCTGCTTGATTTCTAACAATTGAGATAGTTAGCCTACACTTTTCATATCAACTTATTGTATATGGGCATTCACAGTGGTCGGATCGTTTTCATGGAATAACCTATCTGTTAAGCACAAGCTGTTTAGCTTAGTTTTTTTACCCATCGTTTTACTCCTCTTTCTTGCGGGGCAACAAGTTCACAGGCTTTCCACTCAGGCTCAAGATCTGGAGAAAGCGCAGCTGTTTTCCGACTATATGGATAGCGTCTCTTATCTGTATAACTTGCCGAATAACAGCGAAGTGTCAGACAAAGAGTCGGAGATCAAAACCGTCACGCAGTCGCTCAATAATGAAGCCAAGAATATCTTTGCCGACAATGGCGTAGAAATGGCGGACCTGCTCGCGAGCCTGGAAGAAGCCAGTCTTTCTCTCGCAACAACAACGGACATGGATGAACGTTTAGACGTTGCAGAGTGGCGCGCAGACACCTACAAGCAGATTCTATTGGCGTTAGAAAAAGTCCCTTTTAATGACGCTACATTCGAAATCCAAGCCCACCTCTCTGCCCTTATGCAGATTGAATGGTTGATGTTTTGGTCCAAAGAAGAAAACCGACTTAGCCAATATCTGATTTACTCCGTTGAGCAAAACCAATTTTATGACGCTGACATCAGCAGCGAGATTGAATCGCTCGTCAAAAACCAACAATTGTTCCTTGAACGCTTCGTCACACTTAATGCCAACCAACAACAAGTTGAACTGTTGATCGAAACATTCACCAATGAAGTGTTCGTCCTTAGCCAAGAGTTCAGAAGCTATCTGTTCAACGAAGAAGCGCTCAGCACTCTGCCAGAAGGTGAAGTTGCCGCAGGTTTAACTGCATTAAACGGACGCTTAGCGTTGCTTAAAAACGTCGACAACAAAATGACCGAGCAATTGAAAGCCGACGTAGATCATGCAATTACGACTGCAAACCAACAGCGCTTGATGTTCATCGGTATCATGTCTGTCATTACCATTTTGGTGATTAGCTTGGCGTTACGTCTGGTTCGTAAAGTGACGAGTAATCTTCAGTTGGTTTTGGAATTTCTTCGTCGTGATAGCTACAGTGAGGAATCGCCGCTTGAAGAGCTCGTTAAAGGTAAAGATGAGTTAAGCAAGTTTGCTCAAGAAGTGGAAAGACTGAGTTATGAGCGTGAACAAGCCAACATCAAACTGACACAAGCAAAAGAAGACGCTGAACGCGCCAAAGACGATGCAATCAAAGCCAGCAAAGCAAAAAGTAGCTTCCTTGCTAACATGTCGCATGAAATACGAACGCCACTTAACGGTGTTATCGGTATATCAGAAGTGTTATCTGATACCTCCCTCACTGCCACGCAACGCGACTATGTGGATACTATCGAGACGTCGTCGCAACTACTGTTGAGCTTGATTAACGACATTCTAGACTTCTCTAAAATTGAATCGGGCATGCTACTTATCAGCCCGCATTCAACTTGTGTTCGCGAGTCTATTTACGACATCGCTTCTATCGTTTCGCCTAAAGCCAAAGAGAAAGGCATCGATCTTCAAGTGAACATCAGTCGTAACACACCTTTCCGTTTGATGATTGATGATCACCGCTTACGCCAAGTAGTGATGAACTTTATGTCTAACGCGGTTAAGTTCACGGAAAAAGGCACGGTGCTTCTTTCTGTTACCACCCATAGTGTTTCTGGCTCTAATGCGGTCATGGAGTTCTCTGTTCGAGATTCAGGTATCGGTATCGACGAACAGCAACAGAAGAAAATCTTCGAACCATTTGCACAAGAAGACGACTCTACAACACGCCAGTTTGGTGGTACCGGTCTTGGCTTAGCAATCAGTACTCAGCTCGTTGAGTTAATGGGCGGTAAGATTCAATTAGAATCCGAAAAAGGCCAAGGCAGTCGCTTTTTCTTCCAACTGTCCCCTTCTGTTGTTCAGCTAGACTTTGATGCCAAACATGCCGCGGCCAACAGCCAAATTTGGTTGGTTTGTGAAGATGCCGCAATGGAAAGCACACTACGTGATGAGCTAAACTTCTATCGCATTGCGGTTCATCAATCCGTGACGAGCTTAGACGCCCTCCCAACGTGGATTAACGACAAAGAACACGTCATTGTCATCTACGCTGAAACGCGACCAAATGCGGCGATGGAGAGCGAAGATGCCTTCCACCGATTAGAGACCCAAAACGTACGCGTTTGTCTAATCAAACATCTGCAAAGCGATCAATTTGATTTCGGCGAAAACGTCAGCGCAATGATCACGCAACCTCTGCTCGGCCAACGTTTGGTGAAAGCGCTTGAAAACTGTGAGGCCAAATTTAGCCAAACTGCTCAACGAGCCGCGGCAAACGTGACAGCCAATACCAAAAACAAAATCTTGGTGGTCGATGACAACACAGTAAACCAAAAAATTGCGGGCTTACATGTGACAAAAGCCGGCTTCACGTTCGACCTCGCCGCCAACGGGCAAGAAGCGGTCGACATGTTCAAGAAGAACCAATACGCCTTGATTCTAATGGACTGCATGATGCCCGTTATGGATGGGTTTGAAGCAACAGAGAAAATCCGCCAAGTCGAAAAAGAAGAGAACCGCAATTACCGCATTCCAATCATTGCGCTAACCGCCAGTGTGGTCGATGACGACATCCAGAAGTGTTTTGATGTCGGCATGGATGACTATGTACCCAAACCATTCAAAGCTAACACCCTCAAAGAAAAACTGGCAAAAGCCGTTGATGCTCCAGAAGTGGACACATCAACCGCTGTGCCACCCCCAATCAGCGCCGCAGCAAAAACTCGCCCGGCAGACAAGCCTGAAGAGCCGGCAATGAACACCTTGCCAAGCCGCTCAGAACGGATCTTGTTGGTCGAAGATAATACCGTTAACCAAAAGGTTGCGTCATTGCTGCTGAGCAAAGCGGGCTATCAATTTGAGATAGCCGAGAATGGTCAAATTGCCTTAGACATGTTCCAACAAGATAACAGCTTCGACATCATCTTGATGGATTGCATGATGCCAGTGATGGATGGGTTTCAGGCGACAAAAGAAATTCGCGCTTATGAACGAGTTTCTGGTCTGCCTAAAACCCCGATCATTGCACTGACGGCAAGTGTGGTGGACGACGATATTCAGCGCTGTTACGACTCAGGTATGGATGCCTATGTGCCAAAGCCGGTGAGAAAAGAAAAACTTCTTCACCAAATTGAAAGTGTGATTTAACGGATAAGGTAATGGCCATGGATACCCATTTCTTAGTGAACAAAAACAAAGTGTTGAGATCACTCTCTACTGCAATGATCGCCTTTGCCCTGTTAATGTCTTTTGATAGCGAAGCATTGGCGGCAGACCAGTATGCGATTTTCTCTCTCGACTCAGGCTTTGATGAGCTCAGTATCACCAAAGCAAGAAAGCTTTATCGTGGTAAGACTAAGCGTTTGCAAGGTAAGCGTATTGAGCTGTCTGATTGGCCTGATACTTCCTCAGAACGCTCAGAGTTTTATCGCTATTTACTCAACAAAAACATCGCGCAAATGAACGCGCACTGGGCGAGCTTGTCGTTCTCTGGCAAAGCGCGTCCACCAAAAGTTATCGACAATTCCAACATGGATGCCCTATTAGCCTGGATGAAAGAAAAGCCGAATCGCATTGGCTATGCACCGGTGAGTAGCCTCCCTTCTGATGCACAAATCCTCTACGTAGTAAGTTCGGAGAAATAATATGAAGAAAACACTCATCGCATCAATAGCAGCAGCAGCGCTTAGCAGTGTGGCCTTTCCGAGCTTGGCGGCAATAGAATTAACGGACAACTTATCATTGAGCGGTTTTGGCTCGACGTCTTGGGCTACCACCGACAATGAAACACCCGTCTTTGTGAACCGATTTATCGACGACGAAAACTGTTACGACTGTGATACCACGTTCGGCGTTCAGCTCGACTTCTACTACGATGCCTTTAAAGCTTCTGCCCAAGTGGTGAAAAGACCGCAAGATCACTGGAGCGATCCTCAACTTGAATGGGCTTATCTTGCTTACACCTACGGTAATGTTGAATTTCGTGGGGGTCGCTTAAGAATGCCGGTGTTCTTGGCCTCCGAGTATTACTATGTGGGGCATGCGTTCACGCCAGCACGCCCACCAAACGAGGTTTACGACAGTATCTTGGGGATTACCGCCTTTAATGGCATTTCATTCTTGTGGAACTACGATCTCAACGACAGCATGACGTTAACCACAACGCCTTTTATTGGCTTTCATGATGAAAGCACCGTCGACTTTAACGCCAATACTGAGCTAACGTTTAAAACCAATGAAATGTACGGTGTGAACTTTATCCTGAGTGGGGATTACTATCGCTGGAACTTTACGTATTTAGACTCAAATTACGATCAAGAGACCAAACTGCGTAACCTGACCACCAATATTCCTGGTGTGGGCATCGTTCAGATTCCGGATCAAACCATTAAAGCGAAAGACCAAAACATTCAGCTGTTCTCTCTCGGTGCAGAATACGAGTTTGATGCGCTGACGTTAACCGTGGAAGGGCAAACCAACGACATTGCTTCCGCTTGGTATGTGCAAGGTACTTACAACTTAAACAGGTTCACACCTTATGCGACCTATGGCCAGCAGTTTGATGATCATGAACATCGAGTTGGCGATAGTTACCTCTTCGGTGTGAGATACGATCTTCACTACAATGTGTCGCTCAATGCAGAGTGGCAACACTTCAAGGCTTATCGTGACGCCTCTGGCGCGTTCGTCTCTAGCCCTTCCGATGACGACGCTAATATGTACACCATTATGCTTAACTTTGTGTTCTAACCCTTTGGCAGGTCGACACTCATCGACCTGCCTTTTCCTCTATAAACATTATCCTTCTGTAAACATCACCCTTTCTTTCGTCCTTTGCCGTTGTACCGACTTATGATTTGAATCGGTTAATCATGACGACCGAGACAATGGTCAGCACCATCCCTAAAGCGTGAAACCAAGTAAATGCTTCGTCCAATATGAAAATGGCACACAACGCCGTCATTGCTGGACCGATGTTACTCACTAAACTCAAATGCGCAGGGTTCAGCCGTGCCATGGCAGCAGCAATCAAATAAGAAGGAATGACGGTACAAAAGATGCCCAGCAACACACCAATAGTGATGAGTTCATTGTTCATCGAACTCAACTGTAACGAGCTAAACGATAAATGAATAAGAATGGCGACACCGGCACTGCCCATGCCGATGCTGGTAAACATGGTACTCCCTAGTTTCGCGATGCTGGCTTTGCTCAACACCAAATACACAGCAAACACAAATGCAGAAAGAATCGCCAATCCGCCGCCAAGCCAGATCTGCTCACCATAGTGAGAAAGGTCATGGGCCACAATCAGCCCCACTCCCAAATACCCAACCAATACGGCTGACAGCACCTGACGATTGGTTGATTGCCCCTCTTTAAACCACATAATTAACACGACAAAAGTCGGGAATAAGAACAGCAATAAACGTTCAAGTTGAGCAGAAATGTAGTTAAGTGCGGTGATATCGAGATAGCTTGCTAAGTAATATCCAAGCACACCAATCGCGGCGGCTTTGATTCCGTGGTGTTTCACTTTCGTTCGGTTCTCGGAACCACGCAGCATAGAGAAGAGAATACAAAGGTAAAGAGGCAGCGAGCTCATTGCTCGAAGCGTCATGATGCTCACCGCGTCACCGCCATGTTGATACGCGAGTTTGACAAACACAGGTTTAATTGAAAATAACAGCGTACCGGCGAGCGCAAACATGACGCCAACAGTCATTGTACTAACAGGCTTCTTTTGAGGTTGATGTTCTGAACTAGGGCTGGAATCGGTTGCCGTATTCATTTTCTCTCCTTGATGATTGATAACATTCAAACAAGGCTACGAGATAGAATACGATTCTGGCTGCATCTACTCGCAGCCAGGCACAACTCAACCTACCGACTGCTTGGCATTGGAAGGAGGAGCCACCAGAGGTTGGTTGTGCGGATGATCATTTTACTTTCCTATTCGGGTAGAAGGTTTAGACTAACCATTGAACATATTTTGTTCAAGCTTACGGTCTTTAAAATAGTACTCTTTATCGTATTGTCCGACCTCTCTAAGCACTCGACAAGGGTTACCAACGGCCACCACATTGGCAGGAATATCCTTAGTTACGATACTGCCCGCGCCAATCACCGAGTTTTCTCCGATCGTCACACCCGGTAATACCACCGAGTTTGCACCAATCCATACGTTATCTCCGATTCGAACCGGCATGTTGAACTGTGCGACGTCTCGTCTCAGGTCAGGATCGATTGGGTGTCCTGCCGTTGCAATGGTTACATTAGGCCCAATCATCACGCTATTTCCAATGTAGATGTAGGTATCGTCGACCAAAGTCAGATTGAAGTTTGCGTAAACATTGTCGCCAAGGTAGGTGTGACAACCCCAGTTCGCCCTTAAAGGCGGTTCGATGTAGCAGTTCTCACCAACAGACGCGAGCAGACGTCCGAGTATCTCGCCCCGCTTTTCTGATTCCGAAGGACGTGTGTGATTGTAATCGTATAAGGTCTCAAGACATTCGGTTTGCATTGCCGCCAACTCTTCATCATTACAGAAGTACACTTTTTGGCTGTGCAACATGGTTTTCTTATCCATTATTATTCCTGTTGAGGGGATGTTCTTGGTTGGAATTTAGCAGAGTAAGAATAAGAAAGGCTTGCCAAAAGTCATGAAATTCGCGCCTTACTTTGTCAGCAAGGTGAAGTCATGAACCCAAGGCACGCTTTCACCGATGATGTATTGTTTCTTCACAGACAAAAATGCGACGTTTATTCCTTTGACGCGTTGGGCAGATGCCGAGACAAAGCATCCATGAGATCCTTTTTAATGAGCGGTTTGGCAAGAACTTCATCGGCACCCGCATCGATAAAAGATTGTGTCGATTGCTGCATCACATCCGCTGTCCAACCGAAGATCAAGACATCATCCAGCCCTTGCTCACGGATTCGCTTAACGACCTCAATACCACTCATTTCTGGCATATGGTTATCAATAATGATGAGATTGAAAGACTGCTCGTTCAACAAGTTCAGCGCTTCTTGTCCACTGCTGCATGTGTGACTTTTCGCCCCTAACTTATCTAAAAAGACTTTTGCGATGATCTGATTCATCCGGTTGTCGTCCGTAATCAGTGCATGAACGGAAGAGAGATCTTCAACCTTCGCATCCTCTGTTTTCTCCGCAATGGAATCGCCTGAAGCACTCGGTAAGCTAATCACAAAGCGGAATTGACTTCCCTTTCCTAACTCGCTCTCAACACTGATTTGGCCATTCATAAGAGTCACTAATTTTTGACAAATCGCTAAGCCCAACCCGGTGCCACCATACTGCCGAGTCGTCGACACTTCCGCTTGTTCAAATTCATTAAAAATAGAATCCATACGATCTTGAGGAATACCGATACCGGAGTCTTCTACGCAAAATTCTACGAAGGGCGACTCTAGCGCTTTGATGGTAACGTTAATATGACCAGCGTTAGTAAACTTTAGCGCATTGCCGACAAGATTGAGTAAAACCTGCCGAATACGCACAGAATCACCGCTATATTGGCATTCATCACTGCATTGGTTATCCACGCTGAACACAATGCCTTTCTCTGAGCACAAGCTCTGATAAGTCACTTCCACCGGAGTAATGATGTCTGCCATTTTGAAAGGATGAATGTCGAGTGCAAGCGCATCACTTTCTACCTTGGCTAAATCTAAGATGTCATTGAGAATCGAGAGCAAGTGTTCACCCGAGTTCAATGCGAGTCGTAGCACTTTCCTTTGTTCCGGGTCTCGGATGTCATCGAACAGTATTTGTAGCATTCCCAAGAGCCCATTAAGCGGCGTTCTGATTTCATGACTCATCGTCGCTAAAAAGGCCGATTTCGCTTCGTTGGCGTGCCTTGCCTTCAATGCCTCAGTTTCAAGGTCACTCTCTAAGCGTTTCACTTCTGTGATGTCACGTTCAATGGCAATAAACCGCTCAACAACACCTTGCTCATTCCTCAATGGGATAATATCGATATCAATCCAATAAGGCTGTTTGTTTATCGTATAGTTAAGTATCTCTGTCCTAACTTGCTCACCCTGTCGAATCGCGCTTCCTATGTCTGAAATCGTCTCTGGTGAAGTATCAGCACCTTGCAAGAAAGCGCCCGGAGCTAACCCTTTGATGCCATCGAGTTGATAACCCGTCATGGATTCAAACGCCTTGTTTACCCACTCAACCTTTCCGTGGTGGTCCGTAATAACAATGGCATCTCTCGCGGCTTTAACAACGGTCGCAAGTAACTCGCTCTCCTTCTCTTTTTCTTTCAATTGAAGGTTAGAATCTTCTAGCTCCCGCTTGGATTTCTCTAACTCACGGTGTGGGTTAACGAACAGCCTTTTTCCTATGACTGTCACGATAATCGAACTCACGATCAGTACACCAATTAAGCCCTTTAACAAACTGCTTTGGAGATTCGTTAATTGCTCATCCAAGAAGGATTTACTAACACCTTGAGTCAAAAGTAAATTACCTCGACTCAACGGTTCTTTGTTGATAATCCATCGGTCGATTTCGCTTACTGTTGGAACGTGCTCATGGCTATGGGAGAGATGGTCTTGCGCCTGTGTTTCGGTTAGGTGAGCCAGTTCAGGAAGCGGTGGAATGGTTTGACTGAGTTCATACCAACGCTCTCTTCCTGTTACGAACGAACCAAAAAAGTCATCGTAGTCGACAGCGGTTTCACCATATAGCACCCCGACAAAATCACCGTTATTAACAAGGGGCATAAACAGCTTTAAGCAGATGTGATTAGTATCATCGTGCAGCAGATACACGATGCGCTCATTTAATCGAGACTCGGAAAGCGCATTAAAAATCGCGACTTCTTGCTCAGATGCGGGGTGACGGAAAGTGTCTTCGAACAACAAATCGCCGTTAACATCTCTTGCTGCAAATTGCATCGTTTGATGTTGGCCTTTAAAACGCTCTAACTGGAACGCTAACCCTTCAACATCATTGTCAACCACGGCATCGATAACCCCACGGTATTGGGATGCAAGGACGATTCGGTCTTCCGCTACCTCTAAGTACTTCTCCATGAAGATCTTGGCCGACTCTAGCTCAAACCGACCATTCCCCTTTTGGAGTTGTTTTATTGTCGCCTGACTTTCTTGAGATAACACAATAAGTGAAATGACTCCGTAAATGAGTGCAGTCATCCCAATAAAAATGAGTAATAGAGCTTTTGGACTAAACCTAGAGAGCTTTTTTGCCATGAGCACATGCTTCCTTGCGCGAATTCACCGCTTTCACATCAATAAGTGTAGGATATGTAACCGGTTAATTCTCATAATCATTTAGGGTTAACCTTTTGGAGCAAACTCCACCAAGACAAAATCGCACATGAACCTAATGAGCAGAAAACGGCGAACTGGCGGGATCAAAAATGCCGCAAAGTTCGAATCTTGCGGCATCTTTCTAAACTGGCTTGTTTGTTTTTTTTCGACTTTCTAAACGCGCTTTAAACTTCTTATTTCGGCGCTTTAAGGCTCTGAAGAATTTCGACTCTTCGTGATACCAACCAATAACGCTAATGGGGAATCCCACCAGCATCATGATGAAAACATCGGCAGGAAACTGCTCTGTAATATCCCTTACCGTTTGCAACTCACCAAAGACAAACAAGCCAATAACCTTGCCAACCAACAACGCACAGCAAATCATCAAGAAAGACTTCATAATGTAGTGCCATTTGCCTTTCTTGCGCTCTTCTCGCCAATACACGTATTTGTGCTCGCGATTGTACATTTCCCCCTCCGTATAAGTGACATTGTCACCATCAATCTGCAAAATGGAATGGTGATGCGAGACGGTAGCTCGCACTACTTTAATCATAGTGCGATTGGAGGGAGTTGCTTGTCAGACCAATAAGAAATGACGGGGATTTTACTGAGCGGTCCACATTTGTTTGTAAGAGCGCAATTCTCGGTTGGACTCATCCAAACCAAACATGCCTGCTAGTGCTTGCAGTTTTTGTTTGTAATGCCCTAATGCACTTTCATCGTCAGTCATGATCGCGAATTCTGCGAAATAACCGATGCTTTCAAGGTGGTCAAGCGTGATATGGAATTCACCGACAAAGTAGATGCTGCGAGCCTTCTTAGTATGAAGGATGACCTCGTAACCCATGTTCTCTAACATACTTTTTGCCGCGTGAGACTTGTTGATGTCTGTCGCTTCACAACGATCTTCTTCTGGGCCTTTAACAATCCAAAGCTTAATGCCAGATGGTTCAATTTCACGAATCACCAAGCTTTTGTTTTCTTTGGTCAGTTTGCGATCAGGCGTATCGTAAAACCAATCTGATTCTTGGTTATCTTCGAACATCACTTCGTGTTGTAAGCTGCTTAGCGCGGTTAAAAACGCTCGCTTGTCTTTCACTCGGTATTTCAATTCAACTTCAAACTGACCCTGAAAATGATCTTGTGCACTCACGCGCCTACCTCTCTACAACTGTTCGCTTGGACTTTTTATTCTGTTTTTCACAAGGTAAAAGGACTTTTAAATTTGGCGAAAGAGTAGCATGAGCTCCACTGCTGGCCTGATACACAAGATAACTTTGTGCAAAACGTGGCACAAAACTTAAAACGTGAGAGAAAGCATATACACACAGCTTGCGATGCCAGCGATAACGACCAGAGTCCTGCCGATGGCAATATCCGCAATGTACATGACGGGATGTGCCATTCGGGTAAAAGCAAACACAATCGCAGGCATGGAGAGATCAGACCATGGAACACCACTCAAACTCACGGTAAGAATGGTTGCGCTATAAAACGCCAACGCTTCCCAAGCATTCGACTGCGCCGCGATGGTTCTTGCGGCTCGACCACTGAGTTTTCTCTCTTGCAAACGTGGATGATGGTTATCTAAATGGCCGAGTTGCTGGACTTTGGCATAGCCCCCAAGGCCGGCTAAAACATAAGGAATAAAACTGACAAAGACTAAGACAAACAGTGCGGTAGGCATAACAAGGATTCGTGAAAATGATTCATAAATTAAGTTTAGCAATTTCTAATTTGCTCGACTGCTTACTTCTCTCATTAATGCTTACGAAACACCCAAATTGGCCCGATTAAGAGGAACTGAACGTCTTCAAAAAACGATGGTTTCTTCCCCTCGATTTTGTGCCCGATAAACTGGAAAATCCAAAGCACACCAAAAAGCAGCATCGAAATCTGTAAAACCGGCCAACCGAGTATGTCCATCGACCAGGTCAGGCCAATACACGCAACGGTGTAGCCAATCATCATCATGAACACACTGAGAGACAACCGGAAGTAGAAGATCCATGCGGGTAAAGCAACGACCCACACCCAATTAAGATTGAATCCAAACAAAGGAATTTGCGGAATAGACCAAATCAACCCAACCACGGATAAAAAGATACCCGGCACCGCCACTTTATGAATCTTTTGATTGATTGGGTTTCGATGGCTTTCACCGTAAGCTTCTAACCATTCAGAGAGTTCACGCATAACTTCACCTTTAACATCGCTATAACATTTATATAGTCGGTGCGAGTTAAAGGTGCGAGTTTTTGTCCGAAGATATTGATAATAAACAAAGTATCTGTGACCAAGCACAAACTATGTTACTGATATCCCAATGAAATACGCTGCGCTTTCGTTAGTTTAGCAACCACTAGGTCATACGAGCGTTCGCACAAATCCTGCACGAAGCCATCTTCAACATCGCCATTGAAGTAAACCGTAATCCAATGGCGTTTGTTTAGGTGATAACCCGGCGTTATATCGGTGAACTGGGACGTTAGCACTTCCCCATCTTCAGGTGCGACTTTCAGGCTCACATACTCTCGTCCGTGGCGCTGTGCCAAAACCGCAAACATCTTGCCTTTAATTTTGAAGACGAGAGCTTCGGGGCCAAATGGAAAGCTGCTTTCTGCACACATGAAAGTATCAAGAAATTGCTCTAACTCTTTAATATTCATCCGTAACCCTCTTTCAATCCCATGATTTGGCTCTACTCATACTGCGGCAATAGTAGCTTTAACGCCTGATTAACCTGCCCTTTTTCTGCACTGCTCAAAGACCCCATCAGCTCATGTTGCGCTTGAAGGTGCTGTTCTATCAGTGAATCAATCAGCTCGAAACCTTTTTCTGTGAGTTCAACAGTGACGCTGCGACGATCTTCTTTACTGTGCTCACGCGCAATCAGACCTTTCTTCTCTAGCTTATCAAGCCTATTTGTCATGGCACCGGACGTCAGCATCATTGATGAAATCAGCTCCGATGGCGTTAATCGATATGGTTGACCACTGCGTCGCAGCGTTGCTAATACATCAAACTCGCCCATTTTGAGGTCGTAACGTTTGTGCAGCTTGGCGACGTGGTTCTCCATGTGCTTTGCGATTCTCATCAAACGCCCCATGATCGCCATCGGTTCGGTGTCGAGCTCCGGCTTTTCCTTAGCCCACAGGCTTACCACTCTATCAATTGCGTCCATTACCCTTTCATCTCCAAAGACATTTTGATTTACGAATTTATTTTAACATAAAGATACTTTACAAAAAGCCATCACGAGCGTACCTTTACAATAAATTACCTCAACGTAAAGATATTTAACATGAATATTTTATTCGCGATGATTCCGGCGTTCTTTTGGGGCACCACTTACGCCGTGACACAGTTTACTTTGCCAGACTGGCCACCAGTGTTGCTTGGCGCGCTGCGAGCTTTGCCGGCTGGCCTTTTGTTGCTTGCTATCAAACCATCCTTACCAAAGAAACAAGATTGGAAGATCTTACTGGTACTCGGCACAATCAATATCGCCCTCTTCTTCGGACTCATCTTTGTTATGGCGTTGACCTTGCCTTCTGCAATTTCTGGCGTAGGTATGATTTCTGTACCAGTGTTTGCGATGCTGTTTGGCTGGGTTGTGTACAAGCGACAACCAAGTTTGATTCAAGGGATAAGTGGCGCAGCGCTGATTGCACTAGCATGGTTCCTGTTTGATCCTAGCTCGATCACACTTAACCCCATTGGCTTAATCGCAATGCTCTCTGCAATCATGTGTATCGTGATCGGCAGTAGCGTCACCAAATCTCTTGGAGCAAGAATGCACTGGTGGACGGTGCTAACATGGCAACTCATTTTAGGTGGTATCATTCTTTCTATCGCCGTAGCCATCTTGGCGAGCTTTAATCCAGCGCCGTATGTGAGTGCCCTAGAAAGCACATCATTAAGAAACGTCGGTGGTTTATTGTGGGTTATCGTACTCAACACTGCGCTTGGTTACGGCATGTACGTGTGGCTATTGCAACGCATGTCAGTGGTGGACTTTACCTTTGGTGGTATCGCAAACCCAGTCGCTGGCATTGTTTCTGGCTTAGTCTTGATGGGCGAAAGCTTCACTCCCGTACAATACAGCTTGATGCTTGGCATGATCTTAATGTCGCTCGTTCCGCAACTGGTAATGTCGTTTAAACAAAAACGCAGCATCAATCACGCAAAGCCTTGTGAGTCATAACGCTCTGCAACGTGAAAAACAAAAGCCCGAGTTTGTGCTCGGGCTTTTTGGTTCTGCTTTCTTCACTTCACCGTTATCGGCTTATCTTTCACTCCAGCGTAAAACACCAAAATCTCTACCGGCTCATCACCCGTATTTGCGCCAAAGTGCCATTGGTCGACGACTTCTGCAATTGCGTCTCCGGCTTTCAGTACGATCTTCTCTTCATCCTTTTTCGTGACTGTAATTTCCCCTTTCAGCACAATGCCCGCATTAATGACAGGATGTTGGTGCACGGGAAGCTGCACGCCCTTCGGGACAGTAATTTTCAAAATGGTGACTTCCGATTGGCCTTTTGGGTATTCTGGCAACGTAGTGCCATCCCAACTGGTTGTCGTCTTGAGGATTACGTCGGTCTCTACTGAATCTGGCAAATGGGTGTCTGCCCATACAGAGCTAAACACCAATGAAAGTACAATCACTGCAGCTTGAATCGGTTTCACAATCCTCTCCTTGTTTATTGATTACCTTTGTTTTAACAGTAAGAGAGATTCAGATATGAGCCTGACTTGAATAGTAAATATGTGAGGTTGAGAGCGATTTTAAGTCGTCCATAAAAAATGCCCACCGAATCGGCAGGCATTCTCTATTTCACAAAGTCTTAGCGCTAAATAGCGTCTTTATTGGGAAAGCTTTTTCATTTGTAAGCCCATAAAGATGAAGCTGATACCTTCAATCAGTAGTGAGATGCCCACAAACGTGCCCAATAGCGTGGTTGAGAATGCAGGATCATCGAGTAGCATGAAGAAGTAACCACCGATTAGCACTGAAATTACGCCACTGAATACAATAACGTTGCTGCTTGGTAGGCTACGGTTGCTCAAACCAAAGAAGATACGAGTCAAACCGTTTAATATCATCACAATCACCATCAACATGGTAATGGTGACAAGGCCCGCCAGTGGTTTGAACAAGATAAACAGACCACCGACGATATACAGTACTGCACTTAATACGTACCAAAGCTTCTCTTTCCAAACATTGATGGAGAATGTGTGGTAAGCCTGAACCAGACCACTGAACAAGAGTACTGCACCCACGATAGTTGAGATCGTCACGCCTGCCAGTACAGGCAAACTCATGGCACCAATGCCCATTAGTGCGATGATAACGCCAACGATAACGAAGTATTTCCAGCCTTTAGATAGGAATGTAGGCTGTTGTGATTGATTAGAATTTTCCATTGAATGCCTCTTGAATTAAACGCGAGCCGCCTTTTCAGTCTAGTCTAATAAAATATAGAGAGTTCACAGACTTAACAGAAATACGTGTCCTGTTTGCATAAATGGATGTTAACCCCGTATCACATCATCGCCTATACGCTATTTTTGAATAATAAGTTTCAAGATTGCTGGATTAAACCAGTGCAAAACACGGAGATGGAGAGTAGGATTAGTGGCTTTTCTAACGCCAGTTGCCTGACTTTTCTTTAGACGTTCCCACTCCTTTCATTCAGGCTACTTTTTTGAGGATGACATTTTGCTCGATCATCATATTCGCACCTTCATTTCTGAAAAGCTCAGCTCAGTAGGCATCAACAGCGACCCTTATGGTATTGAACTCACCTCTGTTTTTATTTTGGCGAGCCTTACTGCGGCCGCTCTCAGCTATTTGATTGTGCATCACCTGATTGTTAGAACGGCTAACAACGTTCTCATGAAAACCAACAAACCACTCGCTGAGAGCTTGACCAAGTATGACGTACTAGAGAAGCTGTCGTTGCTCATTCCCATCATGGTGCTTGATGTCTTCATTCCACTTGCTGTCGGTCATTATGATTGGTTGGCGGCGATCTTCGATAGAATTTTAAGCATTTTTATCTTGGTCATCTTTGTGTGGATGATCTTCGCCCTACTCGACGCTATGAATGACATCGCGACGTTTAAAGGCATAACCAAAAGAATGCCGATCAAGAGTTTTGTTCAGTTGATTAAGCTGTTCACCTTCTTTGTTGGCGTCGTGGTGTCCATGTCGATTCTCGCCAACGAATCCCCAGTCATTTTCTTGTCTGGTTTAGGTGTCGCAACGGGTTTCGTGATGCTGGTGTTTAAGGACACGATATTAGGCTTTGTTGCTGGCATTCAGCTTTCTGCAAACCGCATGATCAGCTTAAACGATTGGATTCAGATGGACGCCTATGGTGCAAATGGCACGGTAGAAGAAATCTCCCTGACGACGGTGAAAGTCCGAAACTTCGATAACACCGTAAGCATGCTGCCCGCCTATGCACTAGTTCAGAACGCATTTATCAACTGGCAAGGCATGTCTGATTCTGGTGGCCGACGTATTAAGCGCTCCGTTAATGTCGACGTTACATCAATTCGTTTCTTGTCTGATGAAGAAATTGAAAAGCTGAAAAGCATTCGAATTTTACGCCAATATATTTATGAAAAATCGCGTGATATTAATGAATACAATGAAGAGATGAGTGATGAACCAGCATTTGGTAACCTTCGTCATATGACAAACTTAGGCATGTTCCGCGCTTATATTAATGCATACCTAAAAGCCAACAAAGATATTCACCAATATATGCTGATCATGGTTAGGCAATTAGAACCCACACCAGAAGGTATTCCACTTCAAGTTTATGCCTTTACCAATAATACCGACTGGGCGTATTACGAAGGCGTTCAGGCGGACTTGTTCGATCACATCTACTCTATTATGCCTTTATTTGGCTTGCGTCCTTACCAGATGCTAACCAGTAATGACGCTAAACAAATTGCATTAGAAAATACCACCAGCAAAAACACTCAATAAAATAACAATGAGGGTGAAGACTATGCTTCACTCTCTAAACTAGGAGTGAGGCCTTTGCGATTGTAGCGATGCTCCGCTAGCACGCCATCTTGCACCTTGTAACGCAAACCGTATTTACCAATACAGCCTCGTAACCTTGAGCGCGTCAAATCCGATAAATCAGATGCGGTACTTGCCTTGTCTACAAGCTGCACCCAATACGTTTCCATTTTGTCTTTCACAATGATCCCCCGACCAACATTTATAGATTTACCGATAATTCTTACAAATACCGATAGTGGTCTGGATAGCATATGACAGAACTTTTCCGATGGAATGCCTACGAGAATCGCAGATTTTTCGTTCAAAGCGGTATTAATACGTTGAAAATAAAGCTTTCCGTCTAATTTTTGGCTTGATTTAAAAAGGAATTAAATTCCATAAAAAATGATTAATTATCGGTAATATATGCACTTTGAAAGCAAATAATGGGCCCCTTACCTCTCCTTTTAACGCAAGCAAGCGTTAACTGGCAATCCATATCGAATGTTTGAATTTACAGCTTCCTGTTCGTTTTTCACGCCGTCGACATAAGTAACTCAACCACATGTTCACGCAGCAAGGACAAGTACCTAAACAGCATCATTGTGCTCATCAGCCTTTTTGTTTTAGTGAGCATTCATCGACAAAATATAGTGAGCTAATTCGGAAATTTTTGACTATCTCAATAATTACAAAAAGTTACGTCAGATTGGACATGTTTTTTGCCACGTTCTCTGCCCCTCTTTGTATTTCATCAATGACTGAAGAGACAAGTAGTAGCTGCTCATCGGCCTCCATAGAAGATTGACGAATAAAATGCATCGACGCTGATATCTGATTAGTAAGCGCAAGATTGTCTGAAACCACTTTACTTATTTCATTTGTCGATCTCGATGTTTTCGACGCAAGAACACGAACTTCATCTGCAACTACGGCAAACCCGCGCCCATGATCCCCTGCTCTCGCAGCCTCAATTGCTGCATTTAATGCAAGCAAATTGGTTTGATCTGCGATACTGCCGATGACTTGGACTATATTCTCTATACTTGCAGAAAGCTCATTAAGCGTATCAATCAAAGCGACAGAACTTGCCACTTGCTCCACAACCGCAGATGATTGCTTTTGAGCTTGATAGATTGAGTTTTTACCATCCGTTGCAACTTGTTCTGTCTCAACAGATGTACTACAAGCAATCGACAGTGCATCTTTTGATTCAATTTCTCTCATCACTTCTGAGGTGATATTCGTAGCAAACTTAACAACCTTATACATCTCATTTTTCTCATTAAAAATTGGGTTGTAGGATGCTTGAATCCAAACCTTCTCTCCGATAGATGACTTTCTCAAAAACCGGCCGCTAAAGGCTCTTCCATTTTGTAAGTCTTTCCAAAAGTCGGGGTGTTCTTTGTAAAACTCATCAAAGCAAAACATTTGGTGATGTTTCAAAATCACCTGTTCTCTTGAATAGCCCAAAGTATCAAGAAACGCCTTATTGGCATCTAACACGTCCCCGGTCGGACTGAAGGAAATCACCGCAAAGGTCTTATCTAATGCAGTTAAGAGGTCTTGGTTATTCATACTAGTTGCATGCGCTGTTGTGATATCCGAAGCTATTTTGGCAACTCTATCAACCCGACCTTGAGAAAAGATAGGAAAGTAAGTGGCCTCAATAAATACCTCGTTTCCTCTTTTATTTCTTCGAGAGAATACGCCACTTTTTTCTTTTCCTGTCCTTAAATCATCCCAAAAATTTGAGTAAGTTTGGGATGAAACTAACTCTTGAGAACAAAACACTGAGTGATGCTTACCGAGCACCTCTGTTCTTTCATATCCCATACATGATAGGAAAGCGTCACTTACGTCCAAAACATGACCTTGAAGATCAAATTCAATCACAGCAGTCGATGAATACAACGATCTAACAAAGTCCATATTCACATCGACAGTATTTATTTCTTCTTTCTTTTTAAAAAACATAGGAGATAGCTCGCTCAATGTAGTGGCAATTGTGAGTTAAAGAAGCTGTCATCAACACCGAAAGGGATTATTCACCCTATAACGAAATATAATCACATCCCTGCTCGATGACCCTTGCCACTTTATTGAACTTAATCTCTGTGCAGAATCAGACGGGGCGTAGAAAAGCGTCAGTTAATTCTTACCTTGTTGGTTATTTGATTTATTTTCCAAATTTATCACTTAGAGCCACAAATTATTTCCCAACCTAATCGTAAAAGTATGCTTTGGTTCACCCAAGAATTAGACAAACTATTCGATATTTCTAACTCCCCCATAAAAAAAGCATTTGTTATCTCCAAGCTCAAACAGTGCTTAAGATTCTAGCTATAAAACAAAAAGGATGGTCATGAACAACCATCCTTTGTTTCTTTGGCTAAACAGCTATTTAATTCACTATTGAAAACTCGCGTTTATCGACATCGATTGTTCGAATCTCCAACTTTTCTCCAAACACCCCATGTGCCACCAGCACCCGGTTCGTTACCGACTGTCCACCACTGATTTTCCCATTCACTCCCTTTCCAAGAGACACGTTCACAAGGAGAAGCGTAAGTTTTGCTCGACTCCCATTGAACACTGTTGGGAGTGATAGGTGATGCTTTTTGCACCACTCTCACTTCTGCGGAATCAGAAGTCACGCCATCACTTACCGTTAATAAGAAGCGGTAAGTTACATCGGCCCCCTGTTCATCAAAGCCTACGCTCGTTTTCGGGGCGGAAGGGGATATAACTGTGGCAAGAGGGCTTGCAGGGGCGAGTTGCTGCCATTGATACGTCAATCGATCGCCATCCGGATCGTTGGAAGCATCCCCAGTTAAGCTTATCGTCCCTGCCCCTGTCAGTTCGTATTGGTTGCTCGTTGCAACAGCAATTGGAGGTTGGTTTACGTCAGTATTGTCTTCGCTCTTGACGTACAACAAACGATTTGGCGAACCGCTGCCCACGTTGTACAGAGCGTTTACCGTACTATCTTCTATCAGCGATTGTTTTAGCTCACTTGGCGAGGCTTTAGGGTCCTCTTCTAGCAATCGTGCAACTTGCCCTGCTACATGTGGTGTTGCCATTGAGGTACCAGACATTGATTGATAACCACCATGGTTTCGGGCAGAAACAATGTTAGCTCCTGGAGCAAACAGCGTGACACACGCTCCCCAGTTAGAGCTATACCAACGGTAATCATCGTTGGTGGATGCCCCAACCGTTATTGAGTAATCAGAGTGTGGCGTTTTGGTACAGGCATCAGTGTTATTGTTCGCAGCCGCGTGTACAAATGGCAGGTTGTATTGAGTAATGAGCCTATCAACTGCTTGATCGAGTGGAGCCCAACGAGTACTTCGAGAAATACTGTAGTTTATAACCGCTGGTTGACCTTGTTGCTTAGCATGTTCAATGACCCAATCAAAAGACTTAAGGATCTGGCTTCCCCAACCTTTGTTCTCACAATTCAAGACTCTCACCGAATAAATATCCGCCTCCGGTGCGATACCATATTGACGTCCAGCGGCTGTGCCCGCAACGTGAGTACCGTGGCCATGACAATCAGAAGCATCGCTGTCGTTATCAACAAAGTCCCAACCGGATTGAGCACGACCGCCAAAATCCGGATGAGCAAAATCGATACCAGAATCGATAACATAGATTGATACGCCTTTTCCTGTGTATCGCCCTACTTCATATTGCCCATCCAAAGGCAGTTCACGTTGATCAGAACGATCTAATCCCCAAGAAGCGACTCGTTGTGAATTCTCGCTATTTACACCGTCTGCGCTAAAGATAACGTCTGGATAAACACCTTTAACCTCCGCCATCTCTTTTAGCTTCTCAGCTTGACCTGTCGATAGCTCTACAGAGAAGCTATTGAGGTTTTGGTAGATATTGTCAGCCCAAATGGGGTTATGAGTTCGGGACGAACGTGTATGAACTGATTCAGACACATTCACCAAACGCTGCAATACTTGATTTGCTTTTTCTTTGACAGAAATCACCTGTGTACTTCGCGCCATTGTCTTTTGTTGACCCACATCATCGAGAAGGACAATGTAAGTTTCACTTTGAGATGCATTTGCAGGTAAATGCAGCGCAATCGGCAAGGCGCAAAAAAATAACCTCTTGTAATTATTCATGTTTTCACCCTTATGAGATTCCATGAGATACGTAATTTGTGGCTGGTATTTCTAATTAAGGTTTCTTGCAACATGCATTTAAGAACACTGATTGTTCGAGGTATTAACTTTTCGCCAAACGCCCCATGTTCCATCCGAGCCCGGTTCCGTACCTTGAGTCCACCACTGGTTCTCCCATTCATTCTCTTTCCAAGAAACGCGTTCACAAGGCGTTGCGTATGTTTTCCCTGCGTCCCATTTAGGGCTTGATTGCGTCGCTTCCGCTTTTTGCGTAATAACTGCTTCTGCAGAGTCTGAAAGCTCACCATCGCTGACGGTTAAGGTAAACCGATAAGTAACGTCACTCGTACTGCCAGCAAACTGTACTTGGGTATTCGCTTCTTTAGGGGATTCAATAACTGCGAGTGGAGATTTAGGAGAAGTCTGCTGCCATTGATACACTAAACCGTCACCATCCGGATCATTAGACTCTTCACCGATTAACATCACGGTTCCTGTTCCTGTCAATTCACCTTGCGAGCGAGAAACAATAGCGTTCGGTGCTTGGTTGATCTCATCTTTCGACTCGACCAGAATCACTTTTTCTTCCGTATTCGGAGCAAACGTGCCGCTATTTACTGGTGATGCCCACTGTCCAATTGTATTACTCAAGTAAAGTCTGTAATCTTTGGCCGTACCATTTACGTTGCCATCTTGTCGCGGTAAATATTCAACGCGGGATAACGCGACACTTTGACCTAAGTCGATGATGATTTCGTGTGGCGCTTTCCCCACTGGAGACTGGCTCCAACGTGAATGCCAAAACGTGTCTGGGTCACCATCAATAGCATTGCTTGCCGGGCGTGGATATTGAGTTTCTTGGCTAGAAACAGAGACAATTCTCATGTTATCCGGAGACACTGTGTTGCCTGTTTGATCAACAAACGTCAGCTCTGCCGCAGAAGCAAAGTCTTGTCCTTTAATTTCTGAATCAATAACAAAGCGCGCGTAACGATAACGGTTTTGGGGCTCTGGCTGAGGATCCTCAGCGACATTCAGTTGCCATTGACGTTCACTGATAAGACGCTTGCTTGGGTCACGTTTCACTTTTTCAGTCGTGTCTTTCACGACCACTTTTAAAACATGACTTCCAGAGTCGAGAGTTGTCGGGTTTACCGTTATTGCCGCCTGATCACCTTCTAAAAGAACTTTTCCATTTAAGGACCATTGAATAGCCACTCTGTCAGTCGGAATAGGTGTCGATACATGGAAAGTTCGCTCACCTTCCAATGCGATGGAACTGAAAGACGGAGAAACTGAAACAACGGGGTTTATCGTCTCATACATTTTAAGGATCAAGGCTTCGCTATTCACTGAGCCAAATTCAAGGTTCGTTCCTAAAGCCCGCATCAAAGAGTTTTTGGTCGGACGATATTTTCCAGTCGCACAGTACTGCGCGCCTTCGAACACACCAACCTCATGATCGTGTGCCATCCAATGTGACCATTTCACATTACTTGTTTGCATCGTGACGTTTTTTGCAGAGGGTTCACCGTTCAGATTACAGTTACCAACGCTGTATTCGTCCGCAAGCTTGCCGAAGGTATGACCCACTTCATGCAAGGCAAGTCCAACCGCACTGCTGTGTGTCGACATGGTGGCGACATTTCCGTAACCTACTCCACCGTATTTTTCTGTGTTGGAGACAACAAGGAAAATCTCAGTCGCGGATTCCGGTAGGACAGACTTAGCTTCATTCAGAGAAACAAAACGGTCTTTGAGTAGCAACATTCGACTTGAGCTGTCTGGGAAATAGCTTTTAAACGCGCTGCCGTCGAGTGGAGAACCAATACCGATACCTGATTGTTGGCTAGCTTTTTCGATTAACCAAACGTTGAAATAGTCTCGGTAATCGCTATAAGGCGACTTAGCAAAAAAGCCATCGGTAATCAGTTTTGCATCGCTTCGGAATTTTTCTTTCTCCTCAGCGGTATATCCATCTCCCAACAAAACTAAATCGATTTTTTCATTTGGAGACCCATTATCAATAAATTTGTAGGCAGACGTGGAAACACTACGCGTTCGAAGGGAAACCAAAGGCTTTGGCTGCACCATCAGCAGTTCAATAACTTCGCCTGCCTCATTTAAACTGTAGAAACGAACAGAACTTCCTTTCTCTAGCGTCGCTTGCTGAGCATGATCTAAACTCACCATTCCTTGCTCAAACCACTTTTCATGGGCCGCGACAAATTCACCCGTTTGCTCTTCAAATTCTTCAAACTGCAAGTATAAAGGGCTTTCAATATGCAGTAACCCGACACGCTGCTGGTCGTCATTAAGGACTTCAATAGCGATGAGCGCTGGTGTCTCTAACCCCAGCTCTTCTGCGGTATATGCCACCCTAGAGGCATCACTCATCACTTCGATCTGAAACTCTTTTTCGATATGAACATCAGCCAAAGCGGCTTGTGGAACAGCACTGAAACACGATAGTGCCACAGCAAGTAACTTCAATTTTGGTTTAATCATATTTTTCTCCTTGTTTCCTAGCGTTTACCTGACTGACAAGTACAAGGTGCCCTTGCCCAAAAGCATTGGCCTCGGCAATTGGAAAGATCATTTATTGATAATGAAAAAGACAAGTCGGGAGGTAACTCTCCCGACAAATTACTAACTGAAAGGCATCAAGGACACGCTACGCCTGCATTCGTCCATACACTTGATGTATCCGGCTGATCACCACGCGTCCACCACTTTGCCTTATACTTCACGCCGTTGTACGTCACTTCATCACCACCGGAGTAGGATTTTTGAGCCGACCACGGCAGTGCAACATCACTGAAGAGTTCCCAAGCATCACTGTTATCAGGTTGATTATTTTTGCTCCAGTATTTCGCCTTCCAAACGAGTTGCTTGTAGCTGACAAGGTCACCACCCGAGTACGATTTGCTTGCCGACCATGCAGCGTAGTTCGCCGCATTTGGGTCACTGATGTTGCAGGTATTGTTGTTGGCTTTGACTTTCACAATCGTGCTTGAACTGGCACTTTCCCCTGCTGGATCAGAGACGACCACACGGACCGTAAATTGGCTATCGACTGTTACTTCCGGAACCGTCAGACGAATAGTGCCTGCTGATAAAGGCTGATAAGTTAGGCCCGCTGTATTCCATTGATATGAAAGCACATCACCATCTTGGTCCGATGCCGTAGCGGTAATCTCAATCATCTCTCCAGATTTTGCCTCCATGCTTTGCGGGAGAGACACTTGCGGCGCATGATTTTGGTTTGCTTGAGGCTGAGCACTAATAGTCACCGTATCTTCAGAAGTTGCTTTTCCATCGGAGACCATGACGGAAAAAACGTACGACTCCGCTTTACTCGACTCTGGCAAAATGACACTGGCGTTAACTCTGTTGGTAGTTTGAATGGTCGCAGGTAAACCCGAGATTTGCTTCCACACATAGGTTAACTCATCGCCATCAGCATCCGTCGATTGCTCTGCCGATAACGTAATGGTTGCGCCTGACAGCACAGACTGATCTTTACCCGCATGAGCAACAGGTGCGCTATTCTCCGTTGGAGCTGAGTCGGTTAAGGAATCAGACTGAACAATAGAAACTTTGAGGTCTTGCTTTGGTTTCTCAATGTCTAGCGAACTCAACACCGTGTTATCGCAGACAACTTCAGCTCTTGTCGGTGCATCAGCTTGCTTGAGGTTGATGTGGAACTTGTTCATCACGTTATCGTCATAACGGAATCCAACCAATTGGTAGTTGTCCGTTTGGTAGTTTCTACCGTTATACACTCTGACATAACATCCATTTGTGTTTAGGCTTTCTGCCGTAGTCGGCTGATAAACAAAGCCATATGCACCATGTAATGCTGGGAAAATATAGCTGTTAAGTGTCTGCTGAGGGTCGTAGTAACCAACAAGTGTTGTGACAGCGACTCCGCTATCCGTAGGGACACGTGTTGGGTTATTTTCCGCTACCTGCGCTTCACTGGTTTCTTGCCAACCTTTACCATCGCTGATGTAAAACTTGCTGTCACCACGATTCAAGTTCACCGATTGGCCATTAATATGAACTGTCACGCCATACCCAGAGTAACGTGCAACGTTCACCACTTTACCCGCGACAACATTTGTAGCACTCGGCAAGTAAATATCGCGAATCCAGCGACCGTCGCCCGTTTCTACCTTTGTAATATCAAAATCATTGATGTAACCCAACAGCACTGAACCTGCCGTGTCATCTTTGATCGTATTTAGTTGAGATTGCGAGGCGATAGATTTGGCCAACAAGCGCGCTGGTTGTTCAAACTCTTGCATCGTTTTGGTTTCATCATTCCATTTACTAAAGCCAGTCGACGATGCCTCATCAAATGTCGCCTTTTTCTCCATAAAGGTCTGAATCTTCTCTAGTACAAACGGAGTGTGCAGGGTGTACTTGGAAATCGGTGAAGTTGGCTCACCGCCCCCCATTGCATCTCTGTTGAACTTATAGCCTTCGAAAGCTGGGATTCCTATGCCGTCGGTACAACAAACCTGATCCTGACCATTGCGCTTGTTCCACATGAAGTTAGCAATAAAACGCTGCTGGAATTGATCCCAACCCCATGCAGAGTTTATGTCTGTAGATGGCCGGTGCGTTGTGCCATCCGTGCCACCCGGCCAGTGCCCGAGGCCAAAGTTATGCCCGACTTCGTGACTCCATTCATTACCTAACGATGAATCGATAGTCACCATACCGTTGCCACCACTGCCACCGTGGGCAACTACGCCATTTTGATAACGCCCTACTGCGGCAATCGCTGTAATTTGATTCGCCGTGTATGGATGCGCTCTCTCTGAGATCGCCGTTGAAGAGTTGATGCCGTAGTTTGCTAGGTTGATGCCGTGCGACATCAGGATCTTGGTGGTATACGCACGCATATCCCCTTTGTGCCAAGTACCCGTGCTCGGATCTAACTCGGTTAACAAACGGCCATCTGGCAGCATCACTTCATTGAGTTTCACTGTTTCGTACGGGTTAACGATCAACTTGCTTACCGGAATTTTTTGGAAGTAGTCTCTATGTCTTTCAGGATTGTCTGCGAAGTAAAAACGTCCCCTTGGATTGGTTAGCATCCCTAAATCCATCGTGTTTATCAGCAATTCGTTCGGCGCACCAATATCCAAACCGGAGACGACGCCTGATGTGCTTCCATTCAGGAGCTCTAAAGTAAGGCCGGGCTGTATCCAAGTCGCTGGCAGTGTCACCGACCACATATCTTGCGCATACGTAATGTCTAGGTTTGGACCATCGTGACTTGGAAGTTGCTCTGGTGGGTTCAGTGACAGCACACCTAATTGCTCACCTTTAGCATCGCGTCCAATCACTTTCACCTGCGTCGAGTCCAGCACGTGGTCAACAGGTTTAACAAGCAGCAAAGTATCACGCAATGCAGTAAGGTGCGGCCTAGGATCACCTTTATCGTTGTGATGAGGAACCGTGATGTTTTGCGCATAAATGACCATCGCCTCAAAATCACCCTGTAAGTCGTTAATCGGCTGATTATTATTGAATGGAATCACCTGAGCGTAAGTAACGCCCGTGAATAATAATCCGCAAGCGACACTTAAGCCTATACTGACCTTATTTTTTCTCATACCTTTCCCTTATATTTATATTTCAACCACTTTATTTATGACTTTTATTTCCCAGCAATTGTGAAAATCAACTTAATGAAATCAGCCTTTTATTCCCGAAAAATAGCAGGTTCAAACCTTGAAATAGTTTCTTATCGAACACGCACGAGCAATGCGTTTATCTCGAAACTTAAGAAACCACTTAATTAGTTTCGATGAACTAAAGCATCTCATCCGAGAATTAACACCTCTCTTTAGCCCATCAAATCAACAATAAGAGAGCTCAAAAGAAAATCAAACAAAACACCAATTATCAGCAACTTAAATCATAGAAAACTATTAACACCATTAATTATGGTAAATATTCCTCAGCATATCTATGTAAATAAACGTTGAATAAATAAGTTTTAAACCAACCTCTTGTTGTTGAAAAGATCAGATTTTTACTACAGCACTATTATTTTCATCCGACTGATAAATAAGAAGATTAAAAAACATCGCATAAAAGCTGTTTAATATGGAATCAGAGTCATGAAATTTATTAGCCAATAACTAATACTTCATAACTTACTGAATCAATACCTCAGTTTTAAAAACTCCACTTGAAATTCATGATGTTTCGAAAATAAAAAAGCGGAGAAGGAAAACCTTCTCCGCTTTGTGCGTTATTTATACGTTCGAGGGAAAATTAAGGTGTCACGTCTGTAAACGTAAACGTCCCGTTATCCAATTCACGTTTCACTTCTTGCTTTTGGTCAAAGTCAATCTTAGTCAGGTCAACTTTCTTGATTCTGCTGTCGTGCATCGTGGTGTAGTACAGAGCCTTGTTGCCTTGATCGATCACTGAGGTCCATTGCGTCGCACTCGGCAAATCAGGGATATGTTCACGATATTGTGGCCCAAATTCTGTACCAATTGGAATATCGAAGTTATTCAGAATGTGGAACGCTTGCGACACCGCCTCTTCACCCGTTTTTGATTCCGGCGCCGTGTTGACGAAAAACGCCGCACGAACAAATCGCGATGGTGGCGTAATGTCCCCTGGCATACCCAAGAAGCCAGAGCCAATACCGAACGACTTCGCCTCAACACCACCAAACTTGGTTGGCGCACTAGTACCCGGCTGCAAATGAATGTAATTATTTAAATTGGTCACTTGCCATGGGAACGTTGGTGAGTTCGTTAGTACACCAACTTCGTTGTCGTAGATGTGTACTTGGCCATGATCCATGATTTCAATGACGATGTTGTTGCCCACTTTATCGGTAACACGCCAATGCCCAGTTGGTGAAGGTTGTCCTTTCTCATCGATATAAACCGGAACAATATCGATGTTTTTCATCGCTGTTTTAACTTCATCGACGGTTTTGAACTGCGACAGCATCCAACGAACAAAGTCCATATCCGCGATGCTGTTTACACGGTCATTCGCGTCGTACGCTTTTAAAGAGCCGTAACCTTTGAAGTAAAATAAACCAGCAGTCAGTCCTTCTTCATTGATGCCTTCACCAATGAAGCGATCGTCACTAACGGAGATCCCGACAAAGCCGTACTTACTCTTCCAACTCAAACCTTGTTTCTGGTCCGGCATAGTCGAGGTAAACGTGTAATCACGGGGAGCAACAATCAACTTGCTGTTGAGATCGTTTTCGCCCCACTCAATTGTGCGAGCATGAATGTGGTCATTAGCCACAGTAGAAAGAGAGATGCCAGTACAAGCACTCGCGGGAACGATAATGCTCGCAGAAAGAGCCATAGCAAGGAGGGTTTTCTTTATCATTTTTAGATCCACCAAGGAGGGGTAACATTTCGCGATTGTAGTCCTTTCTAGGCAACTTACAATCGAAAAGATATCAAAATGGTGGAATATAAATTTGTATCAATCGCTCAAACGGAAACGCCCAAAGTTAGTAGCTTTGGGCGTTTCTTCTAACAAAACCTTGTTAAGGCGGATGTACGACATATAGAACATTACAATGTCACACAAAAATTAGAAATGGTCTACCCATATCATCGAGTGGCGAGCGAGATTCGATTTTAACGCTCATTCGCTGGTAAAGGCGACGGCTTTGGGGTTGCTCATTGAATCGAAATAACTGAGGGTTTGTCCTAGCGCAATTAACCATAATTTAAATATGGAAACATCACCTTCTTGATACAACACTTAATAAAAAGGAGGTCGATATGAAAAGATTTCAAAACATCTTATTCGTAAGCCAAGGATTAGAAGGTAAAAGTGATTCACTGGAACAAGCGATGAAACTCGCTAAGTTGCATGATGCACGTCTGTCGGGTTTGATAGTTTGCCCTGCGATGCCGACGAACATGAGCGAGTATCAACACACTTATGAAAACTCTCTGGTAGAAAGTTTGTTCTCTGATATCAAAGCAGTACAGGACCTCGATCCCTCTTCCGACATAGTAGAGCCGTTCCCGATTAATGTTGAAAGTGGCGATCAGCCTGGTGTCTGCATTATCCAATCTGTCTCTAAGCAACACTATGATCTCGTGATTAAAGATGCTGAACCGTTGGATGAAGGCAGCAAAGGGTTTAAAGCACTCGACATGAAGCTTCTGAGAAAATGTCCATGCCCAGTTTGGTTAAACAGAAAACCCAAACACTCAATGGTGAAAAAACGCGTTGCCGTTGCTATCGATCCGATTATCTCTAGTAAAGAACAAGAAATCCTTACGGTTGAATTGCTGCAACTTGCGCGTTCAATCGCCGACTCTTTCAATCGACAATTACACATCGCGTCGTGCTGGGAATATCAGATGGAAAGCTATTTGAGGCATCACGTGTGGATTCAAATCGAAGACGATGTGTTAGATCAGCAGATCAACGCGCACCGAACTGCACACCGTGAAGCGCTCGATGCCATTATTGCTACCTCTGGTATCGCTGGCGATTCTGTTGTTCATCACCTTCATGGTTCTGCGGATGAGCAAATCCCTCGCTGGATCACTAAAGAAGAAATCGATGTATTAGTCATGGGGACAATTGCGCGTACCGGAATCCAAGGGGTAATCATTGGTAATACCGCCGAGAATGTCCTGCAGTCAATCGACTGCTCGCTGGTTGCGTTAAAACCTGAAGGCTTTATCTCTCCCTTAGCTTAAAAATGAAAAAAGCCCGCCTCTCATATCAAGAAGCGGGCCTGCATACGAAGCATTGATGCACAAATGTACTATCCACGATATAGAATGGTGAAAGTTAAAAGCGACATGCAGCGCTGTTAACGAAGACGATATTACTGTCTTGTTTGGTCAGAAAAGAGGCAAAATAAAAGTAGGTTTGAAAATGTCTGCCTAGCGAATAGCAAAAAAGAAGCCCACACATCCATGGGGCTTCAAGTACTAGTTTCGAATTATAGTCATTATTAGGTGAGGTCAAACTATAGGAGGTATTGTTAACGCTCGAAAGAGATACTAACGCATGAAATGCTTTAATAATAAGCATGTTAGCACACCACTTTTTTCTACTTGCCAATTGTGCAACATCCACTTATCAAACTAGAACAATCTATAGTTAGTTAATATGAATATTTAGCTAATATGAAAAAGCCACCACTCTATTAACATGAGCGATGGCTTTGATGCTTGCCTTAACCAATTCCTTTTGGCTTTAATGAGTGAGATTAGTTAGCTGGACGCCAAACACCCCACTTGTCTTTTTGGTAAGTCACTTGTGGATTGTCACCACCTTGGGTCCACCACTGAGCTTTCCAGTTTTGGTCAGCGTAAGATACTACTTCGCCGCCTAGGTAGGTTTTCGCAGCATCCCAAGTTCCATTCTCATCTGGATCTGGCTTAGGATCTGGGTCTGGTTCAGGTTTTGGTGGTGTGATTTCATCATCACCCGCAATAACTTCGAAAGTAAACGTCTCTGCCCGTGCGCTGTTTACAGCATTAGCAACAAACGACAGTGTTTCATTTTGTGTGATTGCCGTTGTATCTACAACGATAGAAGCCGTGCCATTGTTCTGAATGCTAACTGCGGAACCTTGAGTTTGCGTTAGGTTCGCGGCTTCGCTAGTTGCAATAACCACTTTGTCGCCAGCATTTACAACCTTGTCACTCTTAACCAGTTCGTAGAGATCACCAGTCAGTGGCTCGACGCCGCCTTCATCACCATCAATAACTGAAATCATGCCAGATGCGCGGCTATCTTTTGAGTTAAAGAAGTTGCGTGAAGGATCGTTCTGGAAGTACATGTAGTGTGACATTTCTTCATGCCAATCACCGATGAAGACTGCACCGTCTTTGAACTCTGCGTGCCAACCGTTGATTTCTGAAGCCAGTAGACGAGCCCAATCATTTACGTTCGAAGCTTCCACCTTAATATCAAAACTACGTGCCACATCGCCGTTCTTGTTGATGATGTCATATTTAACTGTGTCACCGATTTCAGGATTTACAAACCCTTGAGGGATGTACAGGTCACCACGAACAAGATCAGCTTCAGGAGGAAGAGTATCACCACCTACAATAGTGATATCTGAACAGTTGTAGAAGCCTTCACCCGCAGCATCATCACGCTGCCAACGAACAAATAGAATCGCATCACCAGAACGGTCAGACGGGATCGTAACATCCATGCGGTATTTGCCACTATTTACAGGAACATTACCTACGGTTTGGATCAAATCTAAATCGCCCCATGCCAATGCTTTACTGAGATCAGCACCTGGTTTGGTTAGGTAAAACTCCCAAAATGATGGGTTGTGAGGTGCAGTCGCGTTAAACACAAATTCGAATGTTCCGGTGTTTAGTTCCGTACGTGTCCAACCGGTGTGCGGTGCGCCCATGCCCTTTTTCTGAGGGTCATTTGCGTAACACAATGTACCATCTGGAATCGCTGCTTTTACTGCCGCCATATTGTTGAAATCCATAATGTTCTTAGCGTATTCATTACGCTGAACAAAAGGATAAGAACCAGAGATTTCCTTTGCTTGAGCACAAGCTGCATTTGGTGGGTTGCCCGACCAAACTCCGCCTTGTTCATAACATGTATTTTGTCGAGCACTCGGAAACTCTGACCAACCGTGAGCATTTGCCGCTGTTGGTAGGCCAGATAGCATCGCCATACCCACTGCTGCTTTAAGAATGTTTTTATTTGCTTTCACTTTTTCACTCTCTACCGTTTATAGTACAAATAAGATTCAACGGATACTTTATAACCGTTGTTACTTATTTCATGTTTATTGTTTTAATCAGTAAACAGTAAAAGATAATATACGTAAGTTCTATTAATGAAAGTTCTATTATTATCGATATGAACAAACATCACAATTTTAAATAAAACTAAAATTTCAGAATATACTGACAAAAACCAAAAAACAACAATAATTACAATCACTTAAACTATGCTCATAAAAGAAACTTAGCATAAAATTAGAGCAAATAGCTTAATAAAAAACACCATTTATAAATATTAAATATAACTGATTGTTTTGTTACTAGGTTTCCAATAATCATCGAGTTAATAATTAAGATTTTAATTTAAAAAGCAAAGCTAATATATACATAGCAAATAAAACAAACAGAGCCATTCGTTAATGAATATAATATCGATATGTATCAAATGAAAAGAAAAAGGAGCTAACGCTCCTTTACTGTTAGTTGTGGATATGAACATCTCGTTGAGGGAATGGAATCGTGATATCTTCTGAATCAAAGACATCTTTCACTCGTTCATAAAGGCCAAAGTAAGCCGGCCAGTAGTTTTCTGAATCAACCTAAGCCCACACCAACCCACGAACAGAACAATCAAAGCCAAGATAAACTTTGACTCAAACATCAGTAAAAGCCCCGTGCACTTCTTATACAGTGTTTCTAAAGAAATGTTTTCCCACATTCGAATCCCTCTCTAAATATCAAAAAAGAGAGGTACTTTGATTTCGGCGAATCGGCCACTGCAACTGTCTCAAAGCAAGATTAAAAAAGACAATCACACTTTTTATTTGTATTGTCGGGGTGTATCGAACTCTAGAAGGGATTTGAATACAGCGTGGTAGGCTCTAGATACAACAAAGCCCGCTAAAATAGCGGACTTTGCGTTTGTTCACGAAGAACTAAATTTGGTGGGTCCGACCAGATTCGAACTGGTGACCCCTACCATGTCAAGGTAGTACTCTAACCAACTGAGCTACGGACCCAAATTTTATGTTCGGCATACTTTGGTTTTAGTATGGCTTTAAGGAGTGGTGGGTCCGGGCGAACTCGAATCGCCGACCCCTACCATGTCAAGGTAGTACTCTAACCAACTGAGCTACGGACCCATTCCTTAAGAACGAGGAGGATATTAGCTATATCCTATGAGGGGTGCAAGCATAAATTCATTAACTTTGAATCGTTTGGCGAAAATCTAAACTCAACACCCGTTTTCAGACGATTTTATCGTCAAGCCTCAACTTGAGTGAGGTTAAAAGTGTGATCTACTTAACTTTTGTGTTTTGGGTTAATTGTCGTAAGGCACTTCGCTGAGCATCCAAATTTGCAAAACTTGCGATACGTTTGGGCAATCGCCAAACAAAATTTGGTATTTAGGCTCGAACGGTTCACCAATAAACGTTGTACGAATCAGTTTGCCCGTTTTGAGATCCACTTGAGTACTTACTCGCCCTTTAAAGTTCTGGAAAATCGCAAACTGCTCACTGTGGTAAACCATCTGCTCACGATAAAACAAAAAGTGGTCCTGAGGTGTATCTGTTAACTGGCATTCAAGTGGTTTAAGTGACTGCTGTGCATGGCTACTGAACGTGAGTAGTAACGCTGAAAGAATCCATCCATATCGCATAACGCTTCCCTATTCTTCTTTCTTTATCAAAGTATAGGAGCTACTAGGACGGATGCTGATAAGTGCTGTTCTTTGTTCAGCGGAAAACACAAAAAAGGCTTCAACCAATCCAATTGAAGCCTTTCTCTATTTTATTATCTGGGAACGAAATGTTTATTCGTCTTCTGTATCAAACACCACGTTGTAGTTTTCTGTGTAGGTACAGTTTGGCTGGCGGCTACAAGTAAAGAAGCGTCGGCCTTTAAACTCACCTTGACTTGCTGTTCTGATGATCATCGGACTGCCACACTTTTTACAAAAGCGGACTTCTTTATCCGGTTCAATCAGATCAATGTGTGCTGCTAATAAACGACGTAGACGCCCCACTTGGTAGCTGTGTTTTACCGATGCGCCAATCAAAGGAAGGTTCGCCGATTTACACACGTGCATGAGCAGCTTTTGGCGCTCGACTTTGCCTTTATGCAGCTGCTGACCGTTATCAAGCTCAATAATTACACGTGGTTCAAGTGTTCTAGGGTCGCAGATAACGTAATCGAAATAGCTGCGTGAAATCCGGTTACTGGCAATGAAGAACTGCTTTTTGTTCTTAATCTCTTTTGGTGCGATCAGCGTTGCCATGTTTACTTTGGCAAACACCACTGCGTGATCACCAACCGCCGCTCTCAAGGCATTAAAAAACGCCCCTTCTTGCCCTTTTAATAGTGGACCTTTCGAACGATATGGGAAGTCTCGCGTGTCATCGTTTTTGATCACGTACTTTTGAATGATAAAGAAGAAAACAACAAGTAGAACAACAATGATAAAGATGTTGGTCATAGATAAAGTGCGCCCAAAACAACTAGTTGCTCAAAGCCTAAATGGAAATTTTAGCCAGAGCAACAAAACCGATAAATTTTGCGGGGTGATAATAACAGTAGCCAACGTTTTGAACACGATTTTTACGTCAACCTGAGAGAACAAAAACGGACTCCATTAAGAGCCCGTTTATTAATCATTAAGATGTAGTGAGAGTGCTAGCTGTTCGCGTCAGGTTGGTTCTCTGGCATGGCATCAATAAACGCAGGCAGTTGATTACATGCTTCTACAATCGAGCTAATCACTGGATAAGGAGTCATATCCACTCCAAAACGTAACGCGTTGTACACTTGAGGCACTAAACAAATATCAACAACAGAGGGAGAGTCAGTCACACTATAGATACAGTTTCCATGTTGTTGTCGATGCTGGTTTAGCTTCTCTTCTAACGCAGTAAAGCCTTGGTTAACCCAATGATGAATCCACTCGACTTTCGCCTCTTGGTCACACGACAGCTGCCCTTCTAGGTACTGCAACACGCGCAAGTTATTGAGTGGGTGGACCTCCATCGCGATATCCTGAGCCATAGCCAAAGCTTGGTAACGAAGTGGCGATGGTTCTGGAACCACTGGAACTTGCGGATACTGATCATCAAGATACTGAATGATGGCAAGAGATTGGTTGAGTTGAATATCACCATCCACCAGGACTGGCACAAGCTCAGAGGCGTTTAACTCATGGTATTCCGCGCTATGCTGCTCGCCGCCATTACGTACCAAATGAACCGATTTGGACTCATAGTTCAGCTCTTTTAAGTTCAAACAAATGCGCACTCGATAAGCCGCCGAGGAGCGCCAATAACCATAAAGGGTGATGTTATCGCTCATACTTCCCTTGCCCCTCACTCTCAGTGTTTTAGGTATTGGCTGACTTGCTGATCAATCGCGCCAAAGATCGAGTTGCCATCTGCGTCAAACATCTCAAGCTTGATAGAGTCACCAAACGACATAAAACTCGTCGACGGTTTACCATCACGAATGGTTTCAATCATGCGCACTTCTGCAATACACGAATAACCTACGCCACCCTCCTCGATAGAGGTACCGTGCTCAGTGCCCTGTTTGTTCGATACTGTGCCCGAGCCAATGATTGCGCCCGCAGAAAGTGGGCGGGTTTTGCTGGCATGGACAATCAAATCAGCGAAATCAAACGTCATATCTACGCCTGCATTCGGACAACCAAATGGCGCATTGTTGTAGGTTGAAACCAAAGGCAAATGAACTTTGTTTTCATACCATGCTTCACCCAGTTCATCTGGCGTTACTGCAACAGGAGAAAACGCCGACGACGGTTTTGATTGGAAGAAACCAAAGCCTTTCGCCAGCTCCGTCGGAATCAAACCACGCAACGATACATCGTTAACTAGCATGATAAGACGAATTGAATCTTGTGCTTCTGCAATGCTTGCTCCCATCGGCACGTCACCGGTGATCACGGCAACTTCACCTTCGAAGTCAATGCCCCACTCGTCGCTGGCAAATTCGATGTTGTCGCAAGGACCAATAAATGCGTCAGAACCACCTTGATACATCAAAGGATCGGTCCAGAAGCTTTCTGGCATTTCCGCACCACGCGCTTTACGCACTAGTTCGACGTGATTGACGTAAGCACTGCCATCCGCCCATTGATAGGCGCGAGGCAATGGTGATGCTAGATAGTGGGATTCAAACTCTTCACTTCCTGAAACCGAACCATTGTTTAGCGCGTTATAAAGCTCTTCCAGTTGTGGAGCGACTTTGTCCCAGTTATCCAATGCCACTTGCATGGTTGGAGCGAGATGCATCGCGTGGAAAATTTCGGTTGCCGGAACACATTGTGTCAGGTCTTTGCTCACGACCATCAACAGACCATCGCGAGTGCCATTTTTCTTGGTTGCTAATTTCATCCTTGCCCCTTACTTCTCTTGCCAGCTATAGACGTATTCTTTGTTTTCAACCTTATCGAGCTCGTCAGAGAACTCGAGTGCGTGGCGCGTATCAATCATCACTGCCACTTCATCAGTAAACTTCTTCTTATATTCCTGACCCGCTTTGAACGCTTTCGGATGAGGGCCGTGAGTAAAGCCTGCTGGGTGGAAAGTCACCATGCCAGCTTCTATGTTGTCACGGCTGAAGAAATCCCCTGCGTGATAGAACAAGACTTCGTCATAATCGTCATTGTTATGATAGAACGGCACCTTCAGTGCGCCAGGGTCGCTCTCGATTGGACGTGGCACAAACGTACACACCACAAATCCAGCACCAACAAATGTAGTGTGGGCAGAAGGTGGTAAGTGATAGCGATGCGACATCAAAGGTCGAATATCACGCCAGTTCACTTTCACCACTGCCAAGTCACCGTGCCAGCCAATCGCATCAAGCGGGTTGAATGGGTAAGTAATCACGCTGACTTTGTCATGGCGCTTCACATGAACTTGAGTTTGATCTTCTGAGTATTGCGCACGGAACTCATCGTTAATGGAAGGCGTTTCCAGAACGGCTGGGTCGAATACAGCGTGATTGCCCACCATGCCTTTTTCTGGCAAAGAATAAGCAGCATCGGTGTTTTCAATCATCAGAACAAACATTGGCTCGCTTGGTTCTAATCGCCAACTGGTCGAGCGTGGGATCATCACGTAATCACCTTCGCTCACTTTGAGATGACCATAGTCGCAATAAAGGTCTGCTGTACCGTGATGGATGAACAGCAGCTCATCGCCATCGGCGTTACGCACCAAGAAGTCCATCTTCTCGTCCATACGCCATACACGGATCTTACAGTTGACGTTGTGTAGAAGATGCGGCACTGCCCAAGGCGAAATCTGACTCGCCGTTTCGACTAGGTTGAAATCGAACGCGCGCGGGCGTAAATCGCCTTCCCACTCCAACCAACCTGTCGGTGCGTGTTTATGATGAAAGTGTGCCGCAGGACCGAAGAAACCACTTCGACCTGCTTCACGTTCGTAAATTGCCTCTTCCGGGAAATCAGCATGTGCTTGCTTGGAGCACACTCCCTCCCGATGAGGGAATGTGATCCATTTATGCATCGCTTAGTACTCCTCGACGGATTTGGTCTTCTTCAATCGATTCAAACAAAGCTTTGAAGTTACCCTCACCAAAGCCTTCGTTGCCTTTACGTTGAATGATTTCAAAGAACACAGGACCAATTACGGTCTGGGTGAAGATTTGCAATAAGATGCCGTCTTTGGTTGGCGCGCCATCAATGAGGACTTGCAGATCACGCAGTTTGCTGACGTCTTCCCCGTGTCCTTTTACGCGCTCGTCGACTTTCTCGTAGTACGTATCCGGTGTTGGCATAAAGTCCATACCACGATCACGCAGTGTTTGAACGGTTTGGTAGATATCATCGGTTGTCATCGCGATGTGCTGAATACCTTCTCCGTTGTATTCACGGATGAACTCTTCAATCTGCGATTTGTCATCAGAGGACTCATTGATTGGAATGCGGATCTTGCCACAAGGGGCGGTCATTGCACGGCTAACAAGCCCTGTCAACTTACCTTCAATGTCAAAGTAACGAATCTCGCGGAAGTTACCAATGCGCTCGTAGAATCCAGACCACACATCCATGTTGCCTTGCTTCACGTTGTGGGTCAGATGGTCGATTTCGTACATACCAACGTCTGCTTTCGCTAAGCGCTCTTCTGCATCATCGTAGAAACGGAAGTCGACATCATAAATGCTTTGTTTGCCATAACGGTCAACGAAGTAAAGAAGACTCTCACCGATACCGTAAATTGCCGGAATGCTCAGCTCCATCGGACCGATTTCTGTTTTGTACTCTTCACCGCCGTTATCCAGCGCCTGCTTGAGTGCTACGTTCGCGTCTTTCACACGAAAAGCCATGCCACAAACTGAAGGGCCATGAACTTTAGCGAAGCCTTCTGCCTGGCTGTGCGGCTGAGCATTAACGATAAAGCTGATGTCACCTTGTCGGTACAGCCAAGCCTCTTTAGAACGGTGTTTTGCGATCTCTGCAAAACCCAACGAAACAAACAGCGCTTTCAGTTGTTCAATACCTTCGCTATCCGCCGCTGTGTATTCCACAAATTCGAATCCATCCGTGCCTAATGGGTTGTAGGTGTCCACCATGACTTTCTCCTTATGTCATTGTTGTGTTTGAACATGCGTTCTCGTTCGATATTTCTAACTTGGCGCAGGAGGAGAAAAATTGGAATACATGAGTGGAAATCTGGCTTTACGCAGTTTTAAACGGCAATTGTAAAATTTATGTTACACAAACTTTTATTATAGCAAACGTTTACGACAATCATACGGAAAGCGAGCTATATCAATGCATTATTATATTCCACATCAATTTACACACCACAGCAAGATGTAAACAACTTGTTACCATGGCGATTGTTTTGGGCAGTAACGCGCATTTATCATTCAAACAAGGTCCCGTTAAGGATATTTATATGGAATGCAAGACGATAAGTGTTAGTATCGTTTTTTTAACCACAACATTGGCAAATAGTTATGGCACGCCGAACTCACGCAGATACCCAAATTACGATCAACACCATTCTCGATGTCGCGACAGAGCAACTGATCACGCTTGGCTACGAGAAAATGTCTTACACAACGTTGAGCGAGCAATCGGGAATATCGAGGACGGGAATAAGCCACCACTTTGCAAAGAAAGCCGATATCCCTCGCGCTCTGCAAGGCAGACTGCTGAAAATGTTGGTGGATAAGCTCGACCTGTCTGGTAGCGAAGAGGCATTTGTCAGTAGCTGGAAGCAACATTTCGAAGATCCTGAATTCATGGCGATCTGGCGCTTGGCATTCTTGATGACCGTTTGCGAGCACCACACTCCTTACCTCAAAGACTTTCAAAACCAGGTAGAGGCAGTGGCTTCTTACAAGTTGCACAAAGATAGTCAACGCACGGTTGAGTGGTTGATTGGATTAACCGTGCTCAGCATTCATCGATACGAATAAAGTCAAATCAATAGTGAAGCCGAGTACCCTACTCGGCTTTTTCCTTTTTTGGGGTTTTGAATACATAAAAACAAAAGGTTATCGGTATTGAAATTAAAGCGACCGAACCCTTTGCAGAGTTCGGTCTATCCAGAAAGGCAGTGCGAAAGGACATGAATAAACAGAGATTGTATTAATCCACATTCGTGATATTGCTTCAATAAATAGAGGGTAAATTACAATCAGCTCTACACATATGCTGCTAACTTTTCATCAATTTCATAAATGGTACGATTAACATCTTATTCTGTTTGAAACATACCCAACTAAGTGATTAACACATTATCCAGCTGAAAATTCATTCATCTGAGCACGTTAAGTTATCGATTTAGAACAAAAACCCTAATTGATACTACTCATAGTTCTATGATTTTGATGGGCAAATATAAAATAATCGTCCCCCTTCTTGCCCATTTTCTAATTAACAGATCGCTTAGTATTTACTTTCACAGAGAAAATTAGTCTCCTCAGTCGATACTATTTATTAACAACTTCAACTTCACAATAATAAGTTCGCGATTTAGGGCACTAACCATAATTTCACCAAATAAAGCAATAAAATCTCCGGAATAATTTATGTTTAGCGATTTTCTAAAACAACTTAGAATCGACATGAAGCTATCTCAAAGAGAGCTCACAGAAAAACTAAACCTAGCAGACGAAGCTCTAGCTAATCTCGACAATGTGACACTTAGTCGATGGGAAACTGGGAAAACAACACCAAGCCTAGTTAAGCAAATTAAAATCTTAAGAACACTCACAAACGATCTGCGTGAGTACCTTTTATCGGCCGAGAATCAAATTGAAGCACGAATATTATCTGGTGTTGCATATTATCGCTACCAAAAACCTTCTTCGATATTAAGTTCATCATCTTATAATCCTTACCCAAATATAGAGAAAGAACACGTTACGCTTGAGCCCTTAATGACACATCCACAGGATGAAACATTAATTAAGCTAAACAACTTCTTTCATAGTCTCGATATTGACAATTTTCCAATGTTTGATGTAGATCTTTATCAATATCAACAAGAAAACAAAGTTCGTAGCATCAGATTAATCGACAATCGCAATGGTGAACTATTAGGCCATTCAGTATCAATGTTGTGCGATATTGATCAAATCCGCGACTATTACAACTCCCCAGCATTGCCAATACCCATGGAGCTTGCAACTCCATATTCTGAGACTTCAGAGATGGCTATTTTTAACCTCACAAAACATTCTTGTTATGAAGCTGTTTTCTGGCTGAACATCGCTGCACTTGCAGCTTACCTCGTCTCCCGACTAAACATTAAAGATATGTATGTGTATGCAATAGATAAAGGCACCGCTGACTACTTCGAAAAACTGGGAGCAGAGCGGGTATCTTATGACACACCAACGGAGGTGGGCATTGTAAAAATTGGGGAGCTTACATTTAAGCATTGCTTATATCGTATAGACACCGCTGTATGGCTATCTAGGCCAGATACCATTGAGCTTATTGAGCAGTATCCAGATCTTCCTCTATTGTAGCCTCAGCATCTAAGCTGTGAGGTAGGCTACAAATGCCATCAATTAAAGGTCAGAATAATGTCAGGCAGAGGTGTTTTTTGATTCAAGACAGTTTTCACATGGATTAGCTGTGTAATAAGAGGTGTTCTGTTCCCTTTCGGGCTCGCACTCTATACCACTGCGGTCTCGACCAAGAAAGAAAGAGACATCCAAATGACACAAATTAATCAAGAACGTCTAGTTGAACATTTCTGCCAACTGGTTCGCATCGACAGCGAATCTATGAATGAAAAACAAATTGCAGAAACTCTGGCTGAGCAACTGGGCGAACTAGGCTTTACGGTTCACAAGCTTCCTGTACCAGAACACATTTCTAACGGCTTTAACGTGTACGCACGTCTAGAAGGTAAGAAAGAAGGCTCTATCCTAATGAGCTGCCACATGGATACAGTAACGCCTGGCATCGGCATTGAGCCGATCATCGAAGATGGCATTATTCGCTCTAAAGGCAATACGATCCTTGGTGGTGATGACAAATCAGGCATCGCAGCGATCATGGAAGCGGTTCGCTGCATCCAAGCTGAAAACCTAGAGCACAAAACGCTAGAGCTTGCTTTCACTGTGCATGAAGAAGGCGGTTTGTTCGGCTCTGAGTACTTCGACATGACGCACGTAACGTCTAACGAAGCGATCGTACTGGACACAGGCGGTCCTATCGGCACCATCGTGACTGCGGCACCTGGTCAGCAAAAAATCGTTGCGACAATCAAAGGCCGCCCTGCACACGCGGGTTTAGCACCTGAAGAAGGCATCAGCGCAATCATGGTAGCGGCAGATGCAATCAACCAGATGAAACTGCTTCGTATCGACGAAGAAACCACAGCAAACATCGGTATGGTAAACGGCGGTCAAGCGACAAACATCGTGATGCCAGAACTGAAGATCGTTGCTGAAGCACGCTCTCTAAACGGTGAGAAGCTAGAAGCGCAAGTGAACCACATGATCTCTACCTTTGAGTCAGTATGTGAAAAACACGGCGCAGAAGTTGAAATCGAATCAAGCCGCGCGTACGACGCTTTTGTTATCGAAGAAGACAATGCTCACGTATCAGCAATCAAAGCGGCATTCGCTGACATGGGCATCGATGCATTCACAAAAGGCACTGGTGGCGGTAGCGACGCAAACAACTTCAACAAGAAAGGTCTAACAACAGTAAACCTTTCTACTGGTATGGCGAAAGTACACACCACTGAAGAATTCATTGCCGTTGACGACATGGTGAAAATCACTGAGTTCGTTAAGCACTTCCTAGTGAAATAATCTAGAGAATAGAGCGCAACTTACGCTGAATGTGAAACGCTAATGCAGATCCCCTTCTTGCTTCGTGCATGAAGGGGATTTTTCGTTTCTATCCGCTTTATTCTCCTCACTCTCTTCATTCTCTTTGACCTGCCTTCTTGGCTGATAACCTGACTGTGCCAAATCGGTATAAATTCATGGATTGAAATTCTATTGGCTCACTTTTTGAGACCAAAAAGCTCAGCTTTCAACACCCTGTTACAGGTATGTTAAAACTCGATTGTCTGAACAATTTATACAATATACATTCAACTCACCTTCAAGGATGAATCGAGTGAGGAAAGGATGAAACTACCCAAGCTACTTTTGTTGGCATCTATGATGAGCCCAATGTTTGCCGCTCCGACTTACGCCGTGCCGTACCCATCGGGCGTGACACTCGCCGAAGCACAAGAGATCACGCTTAATAACGGTGCAGAAGTGACGTCTATCGATCCAGCGAAGCAAGCAGCTGAGCCCGCATTTAACCTTGGTCGAGACTTGTTCGAAGGGTTAACCATTCAAGACAAACAAGGAAAAACCATTCCCGGCGTTGCGAAATCTTGGTCGGTGAACGACAACAATACGGTCTACACCTTTCAGCTTCGTGATGCAAAATGGTCGAATGGTGACAATGTCACTGCACAAGACTTTGTCTACAGTTGGCAGCGCCTACTCGACCCCAATACGGCTTCCCCTTACGCTTGGTTTGCCGCGATTCCAAACATCCAAAACTCACAAGCGATTATGAAAGGCGAAGCAACACCGCAAACACTTGGCGTAAAAGCACTGGACGAAAAAACCTTCCAAGTGACGCTTGAAAAGCCAATTCCATTTTTTATCAAGCTGCTTAGTCATCCGGTTCTTGCTCCGGTGCATCAAGCCACAGTTGAAAAATACGGCAGCAACTGGACGCAACCAAAACACATTGTTACTAATGGCGCGTTTACCGTTTCTGAGTGGAAGGTAAACGAAAAAATGGTGATGGTGAAAAATCCATATTATTGGGACGCAAGCAACGTCGTGTTGGATAAAATCACGTGGCTGCCGATTGGTGATGCCAATGTTGTGCTCAATCGCTATTTAGCGGGGGAAATAGACCAAGTGATGTCGATTCCTTCTGCGCAAAAGAAAAAGCTGATCACCAAGCTGCCACAAGAAGTCGCAGACACCAGTGCGTCACTTGGCTCGACGTTTTATTACCTCAACACCCAGCAGGGGCCAACCAAAGACCTGCGTGTTCGACAAGCCCTATCCTATGCCATTGATCGCAAGATCTTAACCGACGCAATTTTAAGAAACGGAGGTATCCCAATGTTTACCTTGGTGCCGCCACAAACCGATGGCTTTCAATCACACACCCCAGAATACGCGACATGGACAACAAATCAGCGTATCGACAAAGCCAAACGCTTATTGGCACAAGCTGGTTATAACAAAGCGAATCCACTCAAACTCACTTTCACTGTTCCTACCTTCTCTAAAGACGTGAAAATGGCAACAGCAATGGCAGGCATGTGGAAAAGCCGCTTAGGCGCGCAAATCACCATTAAACAACTCGAGCCTAAAGTGTTCTACGCATTAAAAGAGCCAACTGAAATCACTCGTGGCGGCTGGACCGCAGACTACAACGAAGCTTCAACATGGCTCGATATCTTCGTCTCCAATGGCGAGTACAACGATTCACGCTACAACAACCCCAAATATGATGAGTTGATGTCGCGTTCTAAAACCATGAATGATCCCTCAAAGCTGTATCTACAAGCAGAAAGCATGCTGATTGAAGATATGGCGATTATCCCGGTTTACCGTCCAGGCAACGATCAATATTTGATCAAGCCTTATGTTGGTGGCTACGAGCGTACTAACCCCGAGTCCTCGTACTACCGCAAGAATGTCTATGTGAAAGTCCACTAATGGCATGCTTTCGGCCTGAGTCGGCTCGGTAACACGCACTGACATTGCGAGTACATGGCATATCGTGTCGAACTTCTCTTCTCTCGGTGATGAGCTCAGGCCAATTTTTTCTCTTTCTCGACGTGACGACATGTGACGTCGAATGACCAAAGGATGATGGATCATGATTTGGTACATTCTCAGACGATTAACCATCGCGATTCCGACGTTGTTGTTTATCGCTTTGGTCTCTTTTTGGTTGATGCATATCGCACCCGGCGGACCGTTTGACATGGAGCGTCCTATGCCGGAAGTTGTTCGCGCTAACATCGAAGCCAAATTTCACCTCGACGAACCATTTTTGGTTCAGTTCTGGATTTATATTACCAACTTCGCTCAAGGCGATTTAGGACCAAGCTTTGTCTATCAAGACTTTACGGTGACTCAGTTGGTCGCTCAATCTTGGCCTGTCTCTGCCCTACTTGGCGTTCTGTCTTTTTGTATCTCAGTGCCACTTGGCATGCTGCTCGGCACCATTGCTGCGTTAAAGCGCAATAGCCGCTTAGATTACGGGTTGATGACCCTTTCCATGACGGGTGTTGTTGTGCCTGCTTTTGTCCTCGCGCCAGTATTGGTGACGATATTTGCGATTCATTTAGGTTGGCTACCTGCCGGTGGTTGGGAAGGAGGACAGCTCGCTTTTCTCGTTCTACCAGTGCTAAGCCTTGCGATTGGCTCTATCGCCAGTATTGCTCGTGTTATGCGCGGTGCCATGATTGAAACACTGAATCAACCTTATATTCGTACTGCAAAAGCTAAAGGGTTATCAACCGCATACATCTTGTTCCACCATGCACTGCGACCGTCATTGATCCCCGTCGTCGCCATGCTGGGTCCAGCTTTTGTCTCGGTTGTCACAGGCTCGGTCATCATCGATATCTTTTTTGGTACTGGCGGTATGGGTCAACACTTTGTCTCCGGCGCACTGAATCGCGATTACGGCTTAGTCATGGGTATTACTCTCATCGTTGCTTCACTGACGATCTTTTTCAACCTTGTGGTCGACTTACTCTACACCGTTATCGACCCGCGTATCCGAGTTTAGGAGCCGAGCATGTTATCGATTAAAAAGCTGGATACTCAATCCTTACAAGACCGAGTTGTTGATAATATCGAAGCTGTAGAAGGCCGAAGTCTATGGCAAGACGCGTGGACTCGCTTTCGCAGAAATCGCGCGGCAATGACCTCCGTTTACGTGCTGGCGTTCATCATCTTGTGTATCACCTTTGGTCCTTCACTTGCTGCCTTTGGACATGATGAGATTGATTGGAACATCCTTGCTGACCCTTACGAGTTAGGGAAACCCTCTTTGAGCAGCGGGCACTATTTTGGTACCGACGACCTAGGACAAGACCTATTTGCCCGCACGATGCAAGGTGGTCGCCTGTCGATTTTGGTTGGCTTTGTTGGTGCCTTGGTTGCCGTTGTGATTGGCACCATTTGGGGCAGTATTTCCGGCTATCTAGGTGGCGTGGTAGACAGCGTAATGATGCGTATCATCGAAGTGCTCGACTCAGTGCCATTTATGTTCATGGTCATCCTGTTCGTAACCTTATTTGGCAACAACATCTATCTGATCTTTATCGTGATTGGCATGGTCTCATGGCTGGGTATTGCCCGAGTGGTAAGGGGCGTTACCTTCGGTATCAAAAAGCGCGAATTTATTGAAGCAGCACATTCCATTGGCGTATCTAAATTCACCATTGTGCGTCGTCATGTGCTGCCAAACGTGCTTGGGATCGTGATGGTCTATTCGTCCTTAATGGTGCCCGGCTTCATCATGTTTGAATCCTTCTTGAGCTTCTTAGGCTTAGGTGTTCAACCGCCAGACACCAGTTGGGGAATCTTGATTTCAGAAGGCGCAAAAACCATCGACGTGGCATTGTGGATGCTACTTTTCCCATCGCTATTTTTGGTCGCTACCCTGTTTTGTTTTAACTTCATCGGCGATGGCTTACGCGACGCCCTTGACCCGAAAGATCGATAAGGACTTCCCATGCTATCCATTGAAAACATGAACGTGCGCTTCGATACACCAGACGGACAAGTGCAAGCGGTCAGCAACCTCTCCTACGCGATTCAAGCGGGAGAAACGCTGGGTATCGTTGGCGAGTCCGGCTCAGGCAAAAGCCAATCGGTGTTTGCGCTAATGGGGCTAACAGCTGATAACGGGAACGTCTCGGGCGAAGCGCGTTTTCATGGCGAGAACTTACTCGCGATGTCGAAGAAACAACTAAACCGCATTCGCGCAGAGAAAATCGGCATGATCTTTCAAGATCCGATGACGTCTCTTAACCCGTTTATGAAGATTGGCAAACAACTCAGTGAAGTGCTGATGGTGCACAAAGGAATGAGCCGAAAACAAGCCATTGCAGAATCCATTCAGATGCTAGATGCAGTGCGGATTCCTTCTCCGGAAACGCGCATGAACCAATATCCACACGAGCTTTCTGGCGGCATGCGCCAACGTGTGATGATTGCCATGGCATTACTGTGTAAACCGGAACTACTTATTGCCGATGAGCCCACAACAGCACTCGACGTGACAGTACAAGCTCAAATCCTGACACTATTGCGTGAGTTACAACAAGAGTTCAACACCGCCATCTTGCTCATCACTCACGATATGGGCGTAGTCGCTGAAATGTGCGACCGAGTTTTAGTCATGTACGGCGGACAGAAAATGGAACAAGCCGATACGGACACCTTGTTCGCCCAACCCGCTCACCCGTATACCCAAGGGCTTCTAAAGGCGATCCCATCGATTACAGAAGATATGCCTCGCTTGCCAACCATTGCAGGTAACCCACCGAGCGCTCTGATCAATCACAAAGGCTGCCCGTTTAGAGATCGCTGTGACTATCGTGAGCCACGCTGCCAAACACAGACGCCTCGGTTTGCGCCCCTTAACGGACGCCAATCCATCGCCTGTCATGTCAAAGCGCAAGGCAGTATTTCTCTTATTCATCAATCGGCTTAAGGAAACGTTATGACCCAGCAAGAAGTGTTATTGTCTGCCCGCGACCTGAAAGTCCACTTTCCTGTGTCGCGCCATATCATTGCTAGTCGAAGAAAGATCGTCAAAGCGGTGAATGGCATTGACTTAGATGTGTACCGAGGTGAAACCCTTGGCATTGTCGGCGAATCCGGCTGCGGAAAGTCTACATTGGCGCGCGCCCTACTTCGTTTGGTTGAACCGACACACGGCGCCCTGACGTGGAAAGGTGAAGATATGCGTGGCTTTGGCAAAAACGCACTCGCCCTTCGTCGTCGCGAATTCCAGATGATATTTCAAGACCCATCAGCCAGCTTAAACCCGCGCTTAACCATTTCAGAATGCATTGCCGAACCACTACTAACGCACGAACCAAGGTTGAAACGCGCCGAAGCCGAAAAACGAGTCATCGCCATGATGGACAAAGTAGGACTGCTCGCAAGCCAGCGTAACCGCTATCCGCATGAGTTTTCTGGTGGTCAGTGTCAACGTGTCGGCATCGCACGTGCGTTGATTCTTAATCCCGACTTGGTGGTGTGTGATGAACCCGTGAGCGCACTTGATGTGTCCATTCAGGCGCAAGTGATCAATCTACTCGATGACCTCAAACAAGAGATGGGACTGACACTGGTAATGATTGCTCACGACCTCAGCGTGGTACGTCATATTAGTGATCGTGTAATGGTGATGTATCTGGGTAAGCCGATGGAAGTCGGACGTTACGACCAAGTATTTGATGATGCGCAGCACCCTTATACCAAAGCGCTGCTTTCTGCTGTGCCAATCGCCAATCCTCAATTAGCACGCAACCGCGAGATCCAATTGCTGCCCGGCGATCTCCCTTCCCCGCTCAGCCCTCCGAGCGGTTGCGTCTTTCGAACCCGATGTCCAGAAGCAACCCAACTCTGCGGGCAACAAAGCCCTGCAAAAATCGGCTCTGAGCAACATCATATCTATTGTTCAAACATGATTTCAGGAAGTCTTTCATGAATACAACAAACTCGGTAAATCAACGCCTTTCATCGCTGCGAGATGCGATGGCAACTTATAACGTTGCAGCTTATATCGTAACGAATAACGATCCTCACAATAGTGAATACTCTGCGGATCATTGGGCTGGTCGAACATGGATTTCTGGTTTTACCGGCTCGGCAGGTAACGTTGTTATCACTGCTCAAGGTGGTGGATTATGGACCGATGGTCGTTACTACATTCAAGCTGAAGAACAGCTTCATGGTACTGGACTCAACCTATTTAAAGCGCGTCAGCCAGAGACGCCAAGCATTCCAAAATGGTTAGCCAGCACGTTAGAAGCCAACAGTACCATCGCGGTAGATGGACGCTCTATCAGCTATGCATTTTACCAAGAACTCAAACAAGCGCTTGAGCCTAAAAACATTCAGATTATTCTCAATCTCGACTTACTGACACCAATCTGGCATGACCGCCCTAGCAGACCAACTCAGAAGATCTTTGAGCACCCTGTCGCCTTTGCCGGCATAGAGACCAGGCAAAAGCTGGCAGATATTCGCGCTTGGCTTGGCGACAACCGCGTTGACGGTTTGTTGATGTCAACGTTAGACGATGTAATGTGGACGCTAAATATTCGCGGTGCAGATACACCTTACTGCCCGGTATCTGAAGCGTATCTTGTGGTGGAACAAACGCGCGCGACCGCATTTATCGACAAAGCGAAGTTGCCCGTTGAGATAGAAAAGCAACTCAACGAACAAGGTGTCAGCGTTCGTCATTACGACTACGTGAGCCAATATTTGAATCAGCAATGTGAAGAGCTGTCTCTCGCGTTTAACCCAAGCTACACCGACAGTTTATTGGTCAGTGCAATTGAGCAAAACGTTTCACTAAAGCCAATGGCTTGCCCGGTCACCGACATGAAAGCCAGCAAAAACCCGACCGAGCTAGCCAATCTCGAACAATCATTGAAGGACGATGGTGTGGCAGTGGTCAGGTTCATGAGTTGGCTAGAAGACCAAGTCCCAAGTGGGCTTGTTACTGAATTGTCTGCTGAGGCACAGCTAAAAAGTTATCGCCGTCAAACTCGCCATTATGTGAGCGACAGTTTTCGCACCATCGCAGGCTTTGCTGCCCATGGTGCCAAAATGCACTACGCCGCCGATGAAGAAAGCAATGCCGTCGTCAACGAGACCAACTTCTTTCTTGTCGACTCTGGCGGTCAATACCTTGGCGGCACTACGGATATCACCCGTACTTTCCATTTCGGGTCACCGACCATTAAACAGCGCAAAGACTACACCTTAGTGCTCAAAGCGGTCATCCGACTGACTCAGACTCGATTTATGAAAGGCTCTACGGGTGCCAATCTCGATATCATGGCTCGCGGTGTGTTGTGGCAGCATGGTATCGATTATAAATGCGGCACGGGACATGGCGTTGGTATTTGCTTAAATGTTCATGAGGGTCCACAAAACTTTTCGCAAAGCCATCGCGAAGTGGAACTGAAACCAGGCATGGTGATCACCAACGAACCGGGCGTGTATCGCGAAGGGGAATACGGCGTTCGTATCGAGAACATCATGAAAGTCGTGGAAGTCGATCAGAATGAATTTGGCACGTTTTACGGTTTTGAGACCATTACCCTCGCCCCAATTGCCACCAGCATGCTCGATGTCACCTTACTTAGCCAAGACGAGGTGGATTGGTTAAATCACTATCACACCCAGGTTTACAAAGCGCTCAGCCCATCATTAGATGCGCATGACAAAACTTGGCTACAAGGTGCAACCCAGATGGTTGAAAAATAGCGTTTTCTTCATCTCCAATTTCATTTTCATTTCAAACTCTTGTTAATTTCAAATAACTTAGTTTGATTGCCAGTCCTCGGGCTGGCTTTTTTCATTTAAAGTCTAACTTATTATAAAATAAAGGCATTTTATTAATTTACTATATAAAGAACCCTATTTTGTATAGATAGATAAATACGAATTTGGACATAAGATATCAATTCGATTTCGTGATCAAATCAGAGATGGAAGCAGAGTCACAAGTCCGATTTATCCCACCTATTTAAAACTCAAATCCCATCAGATAATCAAATTTATCATCCGTACATATTGAAATGGATGATGCAACTCCCCTAAGTGCCGAGCTTCTGGCGGCATGTTTAATGTCTATTCCATTGGCAAAAGTAGAGTCTCATATGAAGAAAAATACGCTCGCTTGGCTGATCTCTTCACTCCTAGGAAGTACAGCCGCTTTCGCAAACGCGAACCACGACCTAACCTTGGTCGAAATCGGAAATCAAACCTTTGAACGCATTGAAATGCTCAAGCAGTTAGCAGACAAAGGTCAAGACACCTATCAACGTGATGGCAAAACCTATCTAAATTTCCAAGGACATGAATACTGGGTTAACTTCGATAACTACCCTAAGTTTCCTTTTATGTTTGGAGAGCAAGACCAAGCTTATCGCAACGTAGTGGACTTCGTCGGTCCGGAATGGGAATTTATTTGGTATAACGGTGGTTTCTACCTGATCCACAAAGAGTTTGGTGTGATGAACCCAGACGACACAGGTTGCTACGTAGAATATATCCCTGCTGCCCGAGGCTCTAAGGGTCCAAATGGCGAATACATTTGGCAGTCAGATATGATTCAAAACATAGAGACTTCTGACTGTGGTGACCTATCTGCGCCAAGCATCAATGCATTGAACGTAGCCAGCGTTTCAGATCAAGGTGTTCAGCTAAAATGGGCTACGCAAAACACGAATGACAACGTGGTTTTGACGTTGACCGAATCAGGTTCAGAGCCCGTTCGTTATGACAACGTTCAATCTGGCTTGTTCATTGGCAGCCTGAAACCAGACACTCGGTACTCGGCGGAGCTTTCTTCGTGCAATGCGATTGATTGTATCGAGCCACAAAAGATTGAGTTCACGACAAGTGCCGCACGCCTCGGTTACGCAGACGAATTGCCGCTAGTAAATCACTTGAATGGCGATTTGACTGGTTCTATCCATTTTGCTCAAACCCATACGACCACCGCCCCGAATCAAAACGATGTGAACCTGTTCCCTGACTTGGTGATCGACCGTGAAGCTTTGCTTCTATTCACACCAGAAGACAAAACCGTTCAACAAGTTTGGGTAGAAGTGAGCTTTGAAGGCACTGTAATCACTCGCCTCCCAATGTTGCCACCAAGCGCGCTTGCGGCTTCTGATCAACCAGAGAATGGACGTTCTAAAGTGGTATTCTCCCATCACGCGTGGTCACTGCCGCTGCAATGGGATTGGATGAAGCCAGGCTTGTCGCTGCGCTTAACCGATAACACTGATCGCCAAGGCGATTTAGCTGCTAATGAACTTGTCTTTGGCGGCGCGCCGGAGCTTATCATTCAAAACATCGACATGGGTATGCTCACGGCACCACGTGATGGCAACACCATGATCAAAAACATGGCAAAACTCAGCGCCGATTACTTCCAGAAAATCCCAGCATCTAAACTGGTGATGGCGGATTACACTGCCGCTTATTTCCCGAAAGTGACGCTGCCAAATGGTAAGGTTTACACCACAAGCTCAGACGGTGAAGGTGGTTGGCACGGCGGTGATATGCGTGAAGCCATTGGTAAAGCACTGGTATCTACAGGTGTGAATAATGCGAACGTTGGCATTACCGATAGTGCTGGCTATTCGCAAGCTTACAATAAACGCTTCAACCACATTACTGCGCACACCAACCGCGGCGTGTACACCAACGGTATTATTGACCATGGCGGCAGTGGCGGCGGTGGCATCGTGACGTTAACGGCAACAACAGGTAACGAATGGTCGCACGAGCTGGGTCATAACTATGGTCTGGGTCACTACCCTTGGTATGCTTCTACGCACGACTTGGAATCTGGATGGGGTTGGGATGCTCTGCATCGCCGCTTTATCGGTAACTTACACTGGACAGGTGAAGCCACAACTAACGATGTGGGTGGTGAAGTGGTACCACCATTTGCGGGTGAATTCCGCTTTATGCGTGATGCGCAAGCCGGTGGCGAAGCCGCACTATTAGGCACCATTAGTCATTACACGTTAGAGCACCCTTCTCAGTCTCGCCGTGTACAAACGTGGCTCAATAACGGCTTTAACGTCGATTTAAACAGCTCAACTGGTTATGTTCGTTGGAATCAAGAAAGCCAAAGTTACGAAGAAGCACAAACCGACACGCCAGTACCTACTGCAGCAGGCGTGCCTGTTGTCACCATGTTAGGCATTTACGATCCGCGTAACGAACTTGCAAGCCAAGTTTACCCGCTGATTTACTCCAACTACGGCAACGTGTTTGAGCTGCCTTCTTCACCAGACGTAACTTATCATCCGGAAGGCTGGCAAGCGGTGTCTTCTTTGTCTGACGAGCAAATTCAACAAGATTTGTGGCAGACGATGAAGGTCAACAACCAGCAGGCTCGTATTTGTCAGTTCAGCTACACAGCAAGCAACGGCGAAAGCGCAAACTTCGTTGGTACAGTCAGTGCGGATATGGCTCGTTGTGAAAGCAGCGAAGACATGTACTGGAACATCAATGGTCAGCGTGAGCGCATGATATCTCAAGATCATGACTACTCATTGCTGTCTAAATACGGTGAAGGTGCTGTGACTTACACGCCGAACACCGAAATTGGCGAAGTGCCACTTTGCGTGCTTGATAAATCTGGCACGAGCCATGATGGTGCGGGCTACTTTACCTCTTCCCATTGCCAACAGTTTAGCGGCGTGAAACACAACAACGGAGCAGATTGGCGTTACGCACGACATCAAGGTGGAATGCATCAACCGAGTATGATCTCTCAACGTAGCTGTGCAGTTACGGTGGAGCGCCAAGATGGCTCAGTACAGAACATTGCGGTTGCAAGTAGCCGATTAAACGACTCACAAAGCAATAAGTTCCACTTTAACCTAGAGCAACTGCCACTACCGACTCGTGTCACCTTAAGTTGTACTGACGTGAATGGTGAACAAGTGCTAGATAGCTTGATCCCTGCTCAAAACCCAGCGATCGATAAACTTGTTGGTCCTATCTTTGTTGGTCAAGAGCACGGTTACAAACAATACATTGATGAACAAATCATGTTTGCCGACAACGCAGCGTTAAACCGCATCGACTTTGGCTTTGTGGCTGACTTCGACAAGTTTGTAGCAGACAACTACGGAGCGGGGGTGCTGAACAACGGAGAGACAAGCGCAGAACGCCGCGCTGGTGCACTTTACGTGTACCCTAACCCAGTCACCGGCACTCGCGATTACTTCCTAATGCGTGACATCTCTGCGGCTGATTTCCCAACCAATCAAGCAGACAATGAAGGCTGGAAGTACCTAGGCTCAGCGGAAAACCATGTCCAGTTTGGTTTTAACCCACTGAAAATCGATCGTAGTAACATCGACAATGCACAGCGTGTTGCCAGCTACTTCAATCAACCTCAGTTGCTAACTTGGGAACAAGCGAGTTCAACAACATGGGGTCAATCTGAGAACGCTATTTTCATTGATACCGATGAAAGCGGTGAGCGCCGTTACTTTATGCAAAAACGTCCGGGAGTGAACAGCGCGTTGCCAGTTCAAAACACCTCTGACGCTGATTGGCGCTTTATTGGTAGTGATACGGATATTGAACAGTACATTGCTGAGCTCAACAGTGACCTAGCTAAGTTTGAAGCCGAAATCTTAACGTGGCACAAACAAGATCGCATGGGAATTTGGGGTGAGAACAACAACACGGGAACGATAAACGATATTTACGTGTACCACTTCCGTGGTGGTTACCATTACTACCGCCTCATTGACGGCAAGTACTGGTACTTCCCTTGGCCAACAGAGGCGAACCCAAACAACGCTGATTGGCAGTACTTGGGGCACTTCTAAGCCTTAACCGATATTCAATATGAATAAAAACGCCCAGCACAATGTAGACTCGTGCTGGGCGTTTCATTTTCTGTTGTTACTAGGACCAGTTGATCTTAATTAACAGAAACAATGTTTACTGACGACAACCTGAGGTATCAAAGTCCACTACAATCGCGGCATTTTCAAACTCACCAGAGACTTTAACGTACCCCCAGTAATTGCGCTGATTGGACAAGGTAATACACTCAGCATTACCCGCATTGTCTGACCACGCATTGTGATTTGAACCGTTTGGCCAACCATCATTGCTGTACTCAATTTTCAGGTCGCCTACCCCATTTGCCGTGGTGATTGCCATGCTGGTGTGCTCATTGACCGCTGGGATACTCAACCAAATGGTTTGTTGCGTCGCCAAACACGCCGCTTGTCCCACAGTTAAGCGTCCACCACTGATTTTACTCTGCACTGCACAATCTTGTGGTAGCGCATCAGAACCACCCTGCGCCGTAATAGTAAGACTGTGAGTTGTACTTGCGGTTAGCCCATCATTATCAGTCACGGTTAAGCTGATCGTGTACTGCCCTTCACTGCCATATTGGTGCGACGGCTGGGTTTGTGTGCTGGTCGTGCCATCACCGAAATCCCACAAGACGCTGACGATCTTCCCGTTTGCATCCGTGCTGTTTTCACTGCTAAATGTAATGCTTTCACCGACTTTACCCTCACTGTTTGCGGTTATGACTGCATTAGGAGCATCACCAGAAACAAGAGCTTGTTGCCACTGTTCAAACTCGCTCTGGTATAAGATTGCCCACTGATTGATGGTTGCTTTGTAATTTGCCCAATTACCCTGACGAGTTTCTATCAGCATTTGATTTACGTCGTCTTTATGTCGCTCAAACATGAATCGAACCGCCAAGTAACCCCAGCGATAAATTCTATCGACATCAAAGCCATCATAACTGGTCTCAAAGATCTCACTGAGCGTAAACGTTGACCCATCTTTGATGGTGTCTATCGCAGCTTGGTTATCGTTCTCCTTCGACACATATTCGGCAATGCCCTCACTCCACCACACGATTCTTTCAGTTGGATGACCGAAGCCACCATAAAGGTCAAATCGTCCATCAAGGTAATGAACATACTCGTGCTCTAGGTTCCACACAAAGTGATCCGGATTGGCGTAAGGCGCTTCATAAGCAACAAAATTAGGGATGTTCCCCGGCGTTGCTGGATCGCCCTCAAGGTACATTCCTCCATTGTTGGTACTGATGTTAAAAATCGGTCCAGCGTATTTGCCGTAATCATCGCTTGAATCAAAGATGTTGACCTGCAATTGCGTGTTGTAGTCATCCGCAACAGGTTGTCTTCCGGTCTCAAGTGAAGTGTGGAAATACCCTTCTTCGTACCCCATCTTCGAACAAGCCGCGACGTGCTGATCTTGCGTCATGTTCTGCGACAAAATACGAATGGTAGGACTACATGTGTACGATTGAGAAAGCACCAAACCTTTCAACTGGGACTCAAAGTTACAAATTCCATAGTCACTACAATCCGCGTAATAAGAGACCGTATCGGCAGCGCCAAGCCAAATGGCATCGCCTCTACCGTACATCTCGTATTGAGCAAAGATCTCGGTCAGTTTGCTTTTCACTGTACTGGAAGCACTACCGGAATATTTGGTTAATCGTCCTAACTCACGACCAGCATTCGCTGCCATAAACTCATCACTAGCACCGATAGCTGACGAGCGCAGTGCAAAATCCCCTAGTGCTTTAACAAGCTCAGTCTGATTACCGATGGTTTGCACAAATTGCTCATTCCACTGACCACCAAACAAAATGGTAAATACGCCATTCACTGCATTACGCATGTACCAGTTCTGAGCGTATTGACTGTCCCAGCGAGTGAGCCACTGCGTAACCTGTGGTAGATAGGCATGCTGGAGCCCTGCACTGTCCATAGTGATAATGACTTCGCTGAGCACCTTGCCATGGGGGTCACTGTTCTCATAGAAGTTCGCATTGTTAACGAAGGCATCGACGGCTTCTTTTACTGCAGGGGTCACCCAAGAAAGAAACGAGACCTTGCTGTTGTAAAACTCAGCGTAATAACCCGCTCGTAAATACAGGAACAAAGCTTCAAGCTCATCACTGCCGCCCCCAGCGTAGGCTTTCGCTAAATTGGTCGTGTGCTTTGCAATGTTGTACATGTGCCCAGATTCGAACGCCGCTTCTTGTATTCGACTCTCGGCTGAGAAAAGCGCATTAACACAACTTGCTCCTTGGGTTTTGATTGCGTTGAGCACATCATTGCTACTGTTCGAAGTGAAAGCTTCTACATCACACACGTTTGCTGCCTGATCCGCAGACCGAGTAGAAAGGGTACGAAGGGTCGGTTTCGGTTGTTGGGGAAGCAGCTTAGTTGGTGAATAATCGGGCAACGCTCTATCATTACCGCTTTGATGAGCGTGATGTTGATATATTTCTGTGACTTGCTGCGATGGCTCACTTAAAGCAAGCGCATTCGTACTAGCAAAGAAGGTCGCTATTGCGACGGTGAGATTTTTTAGTTCCATCTTTATTCTTCTATATGATGAGTTCCTTAAATGCCGTTACCACTTAGGCATCACCATTTACTCTTCTCACGACAAAGAGCACTCTCATATAAAGCGCCCTGAGCTTTAAAAGAAACAATTCATTAACAATCAAACGCTTTGGTCTCAGTTTCTAGTACTCAATCTGCCAGAAGACGAACTTTATAAAATCTATTTGCTTGATTGAGGTTTGTCGGCTAGCTATTGGTAATGCATGTAAGCGAGCATTGGTGTTCATTTAAAAGCAAGTTACACTACGCCCTCTTTTCCTTTTCTGACGCATTCCCATGACTGACGCTGATATCGAGCTGCAACACCTTTGGTTAGAAGTCCAAGCTGAGCGCTGGCAGAACCTGTCACGCTTTTTGTTTAGCTATTACTGCTACAAACACAACCTCGTGAGTAAAACCAATAAAGTGTGCTGGGAAACTGCCCGTGCTTCGCTACCTTGTTCTAAGACGATTACCGAGCGCAAACATGCAGTTATCGAACCATTGATACCGGAAGATACGGTCGTTGGACTATTAAAAACCATCCTTAAAGATGGCGATATGAGCTTTGAAATAATGACGAGCACACTCGACACATTTTTGCGCTATGTTGTGATCAGCAAACAAGAAAAATCCCAGCTAAAACCCAACATGCCGGCAAGTTGGTATCAGCAAGAAAGCAAGCCATTAATGGCACGTTTTGAGCTTGCGGGTATTGTCATTTAAGGTACGTCGATGCAATTACAAACCCTAGGTAAAGGACGCTTTGAGACGCAATGGAGTGAAGATAAACATCTCATCGAAAAAACGATCCGAGATTGCATCTGTACGCGCCGAATTTTTGATGAAAACGAAAAGCTCCTTACCCAAGGTGAGCATGTCGAAAACTTATATCTGGTCGATTCTGGTCGTATCTCCATGGGTGTCACGGCAAGAAACGGCAAAACCTTTCTGCTTGGTACGCTTGAGTGTGAACAACAAGTCTTTGGTGAGATGGAGTTCTTTACTGGCTATCGCTGCCAAATGGACATCGTTCCGGTAGAACCGGTTGAAGTTGCGATTATTGACGCGCAAAAGCTACAAAAATGCTTGTTAGAACAGCCTCGACTGTCGCTTTACTTTGCCAGCGCCATCGCGATTGATTACCAAGATACGGTGGAGATTCTTTCTCGCCGATTACTCTACCCAATCACCTATAACGTGGCATACGACATTTATCATCAGTATTTAAATGATCTGCCAGTGGATGGGTTCCAAAAGAACTATCTGGAAGCGGAACGATTTGCCACCTCAGACCGCGTTTACCGTCGCGCAGTGAAAGAGCTTGAAAACAGGGGCTTTATCGCTAAAGAAAAGAAAGGATTACGTATTCTCGACTTGAACGGATTGCGTAATTTTGTCGAAGAATAGCTGAGTTCTTCAATCGTAAATGAGAAAAGGTCTGCACAGTGCAGACCTTTTTGTTCTCTTACTTAATTTCATTTAAGCAGTTTGCGTTTGCTCTACTGTCTTAAACTTCATTGAAACCAGCAGCATTGCGACGACTACCGCGTAGATAACTGGGATGGCGTACATCACGGTTTGCAGACCAACCACGCTTTCCATTACCGAACTGATAGCTGGGCTGAACATCGCGCCCGCACTGCCACTGATTAAGATGTAAGACACGTTCTTACTGGTTGCATTGCGCACAAAGGATACACCATAAGCGATGAAAGCATTGTAAAGCGCTGCACAAGCAAAGCCGTAACCATAAGTCAGGTATGACAACCATTCTAGTTTATCCGTGGTGACGATAATGCTGGTGATCACCATAGCAACGGAGATAATCGTCAGTAGAAAAGTTTGAATCTTCATGCGCGAAACAATCACGGTAGAAACCAGCGCACCAACCAAAGCTGCAGACCAGTATTGAGTGATGATGTTGCCCGCTTGCTCAAATGGGATATCAAACTTCTCTTTTACGAACATTGGCGCCCAAGTTAAGAAGGTGTACAGCGCTAGCATACCTAGGAACAAACCTACGCCACCGCTGATGATGCCGAAGTTCCATTCAGATTTTGCTTCTTGTTCAGAGCCGCTTTCGCCACCACATTGGTTAAAGTTAGTCAGCAAAGCAACAAACATGGTTGCCAACGCCACAACGCCCACGCTTAAGTAACTGATGCTCCAGTTCATTGCGTTCGTCAGCGCGTAAGTGGTGATCAATGGGAAGACGACGCCTGCAATGTTAAAGGTCGCGTCTTGTACCACCAGCATGGTGCTTTGAATTTTGTCTTTCCATACCGATACAACGATAGTACCCGCGATACAAAGACCGACACCGCCGCAGAAACCAATTACGGTCATGCTGAGCATCACGATAAACAGAGAAGGCGCAACGTATAGGCTCAGTGCCGCAGCGGCAATCGCACCGTAACACAGCACGGTCATGCGTTTGATGCCAACTTTTTCAATCAAAAAGAAAGCCGCGATAGTACCGGCAAGTGCTCCGCCGTTTAACAGCGAGAAAATCGATGCGACTTCGTTAACGTTCGCATCAAAGGTGTTGGCAAGCGGTTCAACCAACATACCGAATTGGGTCGCAAAACCCGCCATAATGAAGTTAGCGAGAAAGCTAATTGCGGTGAGTGTTATTTTATTTTTCATAATTCACTCCAAGGGCTCATGAGATAGATGTTCTTAGTATTAGAGAGAGCCGATTAACCAGCTCTCAAAGCAAACTTAATTGTAGGGTTAAGCTTTAATCGCAGTTTCTAGCGCAATTTCAATCATGTTGTTGAAAGAAAGCTGACGCTCTTCTGCTGTGGTTTCTTCGCCAGTAATGCAGTGATCAGACACGGTCAAAATCGCCAGCGATTCAATGCCGAATTGGTGTGCCAAGCCGTACAAGCCCGCCACTTCCATATCCACACCAAGCACGCCAAAGCGCTCTAGGGCTGGGATCATATCTTCATCCGGATCGTAGTAAAGATCGCCTGTGAAGATGTTACCTACTTTGACATCAATGCCCTTCTCTTTCGCAGACATGTAAGCGTTGTGCAGCAGTTCAAACGTTGCAGACGTTGCCATATGGTAGCCACTGCTGCGCTTAGCATTCGTCGGTGAATCTGTGCCTGCCGCTTGGGCTAGGATAACATCACGCATATGAACATCTTTTTGCGTCGCGCCAATGCTGCCGATTCGGATGATGCGTTTCACACCAAAGTCATTAATCAGCTCGTGACCATAAAGCACCATTGATGGAATGCCCATGCCGTGCCCCATCACTGAAATGCGCTGACCTTTGTAATAACCGGTGTAGCCCAGCATATTACGGATGTCCGTAACCAGTTTGGCGTCATCTAGGTAGGTTTCCGCGATGTATTTCGCGCGTAGCGGATCACCCGGCATGATAACAGTTGAAGCAAAGTCTTCTGCAGAACCTGCGATATGAGCAGTCATAATGTTTTCCTCGTTCGTTCTGATGGCGCAATCATAATGAGGAAGCAGGACAAAGTTTCAGGACAAAAGTCCGGTTTGAAAGTACGAGCTCTCATAACTGAGCAAAGCGTCAGTATTCAACGGAAAAAGCGCCCACAAGGAGGCGCATTCGGTCAAAAAAGTGAGTAATTCTTTGCAGAGAAAGCTCAGGGTAACCGCAATATGGCTTGTTGCTTTAACCAGATTTATTCTTGAATGCCACGGATGCGCACGTTTCGTCTGCGCAGTATTTCTAGCGTGACGAGCAGGCACACCGACATAAAAATCAACAGTGTCGCGACGGCAAGTATCGTCGGACTGATTTGCTCGCGAATGCCAGACCACATTTGTCTTGGTACGGTTTTTTGCTCCGCTCCCGTTAAGAACAGCGCGACCACCACTTCATCAAACGAAGTGCCAAAAGCAAACAAGCCACCGGAGATCATACCCGGACGTATTAAAGGAAACGTCACATGTCTGAAGGTATATACCGGATTAGCTCCAAGGCTAGCAGCGGCTTTAACTAAGCTGTGGTCAAAACCACTCAGTGTTGCCGTTACCGTGATCACCACAAACGGTGTACCAAGTGCAGCGTGAGCCAAAATGATGCCGATGTAAGTCTGGGACAGTCCTAAGCGTGTATAGAAGAAATACATAGCTGCCGCCGAGATGATCACCGGAACAATCATTGGCGAGATCAGTAGCGCCATAATGGCATTGCGAAACGGCAAATTACTGCTGGCTAATCCTAGTGCCGCTAATGTGCCAAGCGCTGTAGCAATCAAAGTCGCCATCAAAGCGATGAAGGTACTGTTTTTGAGTGCTAACAACCACTGCTCGTTGGTGAACATCTCTTGATACCATCGCACTGAATACGCCTCAGGATCAAGATTCAGCATGCCCTCAGTAAAGGTAAAATAAGGTGTGGCATTAAACGACAGAGGAATGATGGTTAAAATCGGTGCGATAAGGAAAAACAGCACCAAACCACAAAAAACCAAATACCCAGCGTAGGCAACTTTCTCACCTTTGGATGCATAATTCGGCAAACCCATGATTACCCTCCTACCTTGATATTATTAATGCCCACGACGCGGTTGAACACATAAAACAGCGCTAACACCACAAACAGTAATAGACCGCCTAAAGCCCCTGCCATGCCCCAGTTCAACGAGGTTTGCATGTGATAAGCAATCATGTTGGAAATCATCTGTCCGCTTCGCCCACCTACCAATGCTGGCGTGATGTAAAAGCCGATGGAAAGGATGAAGGTCAACAGCGCGCCTGCGCCAATACCGGGTAGCGTCAGCGGCATATAAACTTTGGTAAACGCGACTAAAGGCGTGGCACCGAGTGAACGAGCTGCACGGAAGTAAGTCGGACTAATGCCCTTCATCACGCTATAAAGCGGTAAAATCATGAACGGCAAAAGGATGTGAACCATCGATACCACGGTGCCAAACGTATTGTGGATCATTTGAATCCGTTCCGACGTCAAGCCAGACCAAATCAGTAAGTCGTTAATCACACCTTGGTTTTGCAACAACACAATCCAAGACGTAGTCCGAACAAGTAGCGAAGTCCAAAATGGCAAAAGAACAACGATCAACAATAGGTTTGCGCGCTTGTCTGGTAAGTTTGCTAACAAGTACGCTACGGGGTATGCCATTACCAAGCAAATGAGCGTGATTAAGACCGACATCCAAAAGGTTTTAAAGAAAAGGTCGACGTAGATCTGGCGTTTTTCTGGTTGCGCTTCAATTTCACCAAACTCATTCACTTGCATGTCTAATGCCGCTAAATAGTGGCTCAATGTAATGGCACCACTGAGGTTCTTAAACGCCGCCCAATACTTAGTTTCTGCCCAGCGCTGATCAAGCTTGGATAACTCTGTCATCGATGTTGGTAATGACTCAAGGCGAGATAGCTTTCTTCCGGTTTTCATCATTAAGCTGCGCATTCCGGAAACTTCAATATTCATGCGATTGGCGATTTTTGGCAGCGTTTTGCTTTGATACAAACCCAATAGCTCATGAGAAAACGCAGTGATCACTTCTGGGTGCGGCTGACCTCGATAGTCCCAACTTTCTAGCGCTTGAATAGTGTCTGGTAATGCTTGTGGTATGGCTCGATTGTCGACACTGCGATACAGCATTTCTAAGATGGGAAACGCAAAGGTGAGCAAAATGAAACACACCAAGGGCACAGTAAGCATGATCGAGCGAGTGGTTTTTCTCCGTTCTGCTTTTTGCAGCTGAGCTTTGAGATCGTGTTCTTGCTCATGAACTTGGCGCTCGATTTCCAATACCGAGTCCAACGAGGTTAGCTCTCGACTCATGCTGCCTCCTCATTACATTCCGTTTGCAGTTGAGATTGAGGCTGTGAGCAATCAAGGGCGTGACAATCTTCACTTTGCCAGCCGATACGGCATTGTGCGCCGGGAGTAAGTGAGAGATGGGTGCGATTGTCATTTGGTACTTTGACGACGAGTTTACCCACCGTCTCAACGTCAACCACTAAGCGATAATGGTCACCATGGTAAATCAGCTCACGTAAAATACCGGAAACTTGGTTATCACACTGCTCGCCATCAGACTGAAGGATGATTTTTTCCGGTCGAATCGAAAGCGTGGTGCGCTGCCCTCGCTCTGTGACTCTTACCGGTTTCGCATTGAATGCCGCTTTCCCTACCTGCACTTGGCAGCGAGCATCATCTAACGTGTTTACAATACCGGTAAGTTGGTTGTTCTCACCAATAAACTGCGCCACAAACGCATTGCTTGGCGATTCGTACAACTCAGTTGGCGGCGCTAATTGCTGCACTTCACCATGATTAAAGACCGCAATGCGATCAGACATCGTGAGCGCTTCATCTTGATCGTGCGTCACGTACAAAATGGTGATGCCAAGCTTTTCGTGAAGATGCTTTATTTCCATCTGCATTTGCTCACGAAGCTGCTTATCCAACGCACCCAACGGCTCATCCATCAACACAAGTTTTGGCTCGAACACTAAGGCTCTGGCGAGTGCAACGCGCTGTTGCTGACCGCCAGATAACTGTTTAGGGTAACGACTGGCAACGTGCCCTAGTTCCACCATGTCTAATGCGCTTTGCACTTTACTCTCGATGGTTCCACTGTCGAGCTTGCGTACCTTTAACGGAAAGGCAAGGTTTTCAGCAATGGTCATATGGGGAAAGAGCGCGTAGTTTTGAAATACCATGCCGATGTCTCGCTTATGGGGAGCAAGGTTATTCACTGGCACGCCATCAATGTAAATTTCGCCGCCAGTGGCAGTTTCAAACCCTGCCAGCATCATTAAACACGTGGTTTTCCCCGACCCGGAAGGTCCAAGCATGGTGACAAACTCACCGGGGGCAATATCTAAGTTAAAATCTTTTACAACCAAGTTGGTGCCATCGTAGGTTTTCTTAACGTGTTGAAAGCTGACATAGTCCTTGTTCGCCGAATTCATGGCTTCCCTCCTCTCACTTTTTTGAACATCAAGAATAAGCAGAGCGTCAGTTAACGCCCTGCTAAGCAGCTTGGTTATAGATTGTATTTGCTCAGGTCTAGACGAGTAGCAAGCGCATGCTCGACCAATTGAATCACCTGCTCACGCTCTGCGCCTTGCAAGATTTGACGAGGAGCACGAACTTGCTCAGAGCCGCGTCCACACACTTGCTCTGCTAGCTTGATGCACTGAACCAAAGTCGGGATGGTGTCTAAACGCAGCAATGGTAGGAACCAGCGGTAAATCTCTAACGCTTCTGAGTAACGACCTTGACTTGCCAACTTGTAAATCGCTACTGACTCTTCAGGGAATGCGTTGGTTAAGCCAGAGATCCAGCCTGTAGCACCTAGCATTAGTGATTCAAGCGCGATGTCATCGACGCCGCTGAACACGGTAAAGCGATCGTCAAATTGGTTGTAGAGTTCTGTAATGCGGCGCGTATCCGTGGTGGACTCTTTCACCGCCACAATGCTTTCAAATTCAGCCAGTTTCGCCATGATGTCGAGATTGACATCCACACCGTAAGAAACTGGGTTGTTGTAAATCATGATTGGCATTTCTGGCGTTGCTTGCGCCAAGGTACGGTAGTAATCAAAGGTCTCGCTTTCTGACGTGCGGTACACCATTGCAGGCATCACCATACAGCCATCAATACCGATTTTTTGTGCGTCTTGCATATAGTCAATCGCTGCAGTGGTGATGGACTCTGCCGTACCTGCAATCAAAGGTACACGACCATTGACCACTTCTTGCGCTGCCTGCAATACCTGACGTTTTTCTTCTGGATACAAGGCGCAGTTTTCTCCTACCGTACCCAAACAGATAATGCCGTTGACGCCATCTTTAATTTGGTTATCGATAACGGTTTGTGTTGCATCTAAATCAATTGACTGATCGTGACGAAACTGAGTACTGACCGCTGGATAGACACCTTTCCATTCTACTTTCATGAACTTTCTTCCCTATATGTATATTGTATGCAATTTTAAAAGGCGAGCGAAAATGCTCAAACTAGGCTGATGCCACTTTCTTTCAATACCGCTTGTACGGCGGCTAAATCGGCTAAGGCACTGCCCACCGATTTGTATAAGGTGATCGCCTCATCACTCTGACGCCCTCTTACTTCTTTGGCGCAAAGCTGTGGCAACTCTCCTTTAATCTGCTCGGCGTTAAACACGCCCTCTTGGAGTGGGATCAGTAAATCCCCTGCTTCCGCTAACACATTAATGCGGCTATCGACATACACCTGTGCGCGTTGCACAACTGTCGAGTCACACTCTCGTTTATCCGAATCATGATTGCCCACTAAGTCGATATGCGTGCCGGGTAGAACCTTTGCACCATCAAACAATGGTGTAGCGGAAGCGGTTACACAACTAATGATATCAACGTGTTCAAGAATCTCATCGACGCTCTCAACCACCGACACCGCAAACTGACGTTCGATTGGCAAGGATTGATACTCTGGCGAAGATACAATGCGATCGACGGTCGCCATCGCTTTGTCCAAGCTTCGTCCCCAAACGTAAACCTGTTTAAGCGGTCGAACTGCGGCATACGCCCACGCGAAATATGGTGCCAAATTACCAGTTCCGCATATCAGCAACCGAGAGGCGTTTTCACGCGCTAGGTAATCCGCAGCTAATGCAGACGCCGCCGCTGTACGCCAAAAAGTCAGCACTTTTCCATCGACCAATGCGACGGGTTGACCGTCTTCTCTTTTAAACACCAAGATTTTGGAAGCCAGCGTATCTTTGCCATGTGCTGGGTTTTGCGGAAAATAGGTAAAAGCTTTGACCGCGATTAAGTCTTGGTTCCATGCAGGCAGCAAAGCAAATGCTTCATACTTGCCTTCTTCCAAAGGCATCACTCTTCGTTGGGGAATAGCAGCTGGCTGGGCATAAGTTTCTCGCATGGTTTCAATCAATGACTTCATGCTCAAACACTTGGCAACTTGCTGCGCATCGATAACGTTCATGGTTTCTCCAAAGCAAATAAGGGGGAACGTCAGAGGCGGAACTTTTGGTTATCAAGCCCGCCCCTTCAGAGGTAACTCTCAACTGAGTTGACGCTTGATTAACGCCTAATTAAGCAGCCAAGTATTAAACTCTTCGTTGAGCTCATCGGCATAATCCGACCACCACTCGTCATTAATCAAAAAGGCTGTTTTAAAGTTCTGCGGTGCGGTAGGCAGGTTTGCCAAAATCTCAGGACTTACTTGCGCCGAAGACGACTTGCGGGTTGGACCATAGGCAACGTATTTTGCTTGGTCAGCTAAAGGCTTGGTACCCGACGAAAAGGCGATGAAATCGAGCGCTAACTTGGTGTGCGCACTGCCTTTTGGAATCGCCCAGCCGTTCATGTATCCCATTTGGTGATCCCAAATAATGCGAAATGGCTGACCTTCATCTTGTCTGGCATTATGGATACGACCGTTAAATGCCGAGGCTATCACCACTTCTTTGTCTGCGAGCATTTGTGGTGGCTGAGCGCCTGTGGTCCACCACAACACTTGTGATTTGATGGTATCAAGCTTGGCAAATGCTCGCTCGCGCCCTTGTTCGGTCTCTAGCAAGGCATAAACCTCTTCAGGCTTCACGCCATCCGCCAACAGCGCCCACTCTAAGTTACCTTGAGGCTGCTTTTGTAGCGCACGTCGACCAGGAAAGGTGTTCAAATCAAAAAGGTCGGTCAACTTGCTTGGTGCGGCTTTACCTTTGAATGCCTCTTCATTGACGGCAAGTACGGTCGAAACCACAATCGAGTTGATAGCGCATTCATGAATCGCTCCTTCAATGAAGTCTTGTTCTGCTGGCGTGCCATCCGCACCCGGCGGCAAAATACTTGGATTAACAGGCTCCAACAGCCCTTCTGCACAGCCGCGTACAATGTCTGGCTTGTCTAGTGATACCAGATCCCAGCGCACATTATTGGCTTCTACTTGCGCTTTGATTTCGGCTAAACCACCACTGAAGTCTTCTGAGACAATCTCAACGCCCGTCTTTTTGATAAAAGGTTTGTGGTACGCCTCAACTTGGCTCTTGGTAAACGCACCGCCCCAAGACACAATCGTTAATTTCTCTTCTGCGTATGCAGAGGTCCCCAACAGCATTCCTGAAATCAACATCGCCAGTGGTGCTTTCGTCATTCGTGACATGTTTTACTCCTTTGGTCGTTTTCTGGAGGTATCCGGATACGGCTGCTGGACACCTTGTTGTTAAATTTTCGTTAACATTAGCATTAAATATATTTTATACAATATTTAATCTTAAAATTTTTTAAGCGAATCGCTTTAGCGTAAATGGTGAAAGATCAACCGATGTTTTTTTGCCTTCAACAAGCTCCAAAATCAGATCGGCGGTGATTGCAGCTTGGGTTAATCCAAGATGCTGATGCCCAAATGCTAGCAGCACTTTTCCTTCACAAATTTGGTCAATCACAGGTAACGAATCCACTGTTGAAGGTCGATTTCCCATCCACTTTTCTTGTTGCTTGAGCGGGTTTAGTCCACCTTCGAACATCGCATCACCTTGCTGATATAACATCTCGGCACGCTTCATATTCGGGGGAGATTCTATGCGTGCATACTCCACGGTTCCCGCTAAACGCAGCCCATTCGCCATCGGCGTCATGATGAATTTTCGGTCGGCAGAGCTGATCGGAAACGGTAACGCTTGCCGTTTATCATCCATCATCAAGTGATACCCTCGCTCGGCTTGAATAGGCACAGAAATACCAGTTAATTGCTTTACTAATGGCTTGGAATGAACCCCGGCAGCAACAATAATACGGTCGAATGAATATTGACTTGATTCCACCGACACTTGTCCAGACTGACTTAGAGCATCAATCGTTTTATTAACAATGCTTCCACCCTGCCTCTCAAAGGCATCATAGAGCTCAACGCAGGTGGAATAAGGGTCTATCGTATGTCCCGTCTCAGGAAAAAATACACCATGGCGAACCTGGCGACTGATCTCAGGGATCTGTTCACGGATGGTTTTCTGCGTCCAAATTTGATACTTCACGCCGTGTTTTTCTAACTCTTTCAACGTACTTTGATAACGTTCGAACAGCCGCTCACTTTCAAAGGTCAATAACGAGCCATCCATTTTGATCAGGTCTTTTTTCTCGATGGAATCGAGCAGCTGTTGCCAGCTTTTCACTGCTCTTGAATTGAGACTTTTGATGGCGTTGGTCGAAGGTTCTGTCGACGATGGTTTGGCTTTTGATAAGAACCGAAGCATCCAACCCATGGTGGAAGGGAGATCTTGCCATCGGATAGAGACTGGACTTTTGGGGTTCAATAACATCTTAGGTAACTGAGGAATAACACCCGGTGTTGCGAGTGGAAAAACTTGCTCAGTTGCGATGTGTCCTGCGTTCCCTTTCGAGCAACCATTTCCCACGCCATTTGGGTCGAATAGCGTCACCTGATGCCCTTGTTGTTGCAATTTTAAGCCAATTGCCAAGCCGATGATCCCCGCGCCTACTATCGCTATATTTTGATTTCCAGTTTCTTCCTTGACCAACATGAATATGCTCCAAGTCACATTTGAAAAAGCAGATTGTATACAATATATTTTACATCACGATAACATTAAGCCCGTTCGATTCAACCCATTTTTTCAGCAAGGAGCGAAAAATGAGACAAGGAACCTTTTTCTGTATCGATGCCCACACCTGTGGCAACCCTGTCCGATTAGTGGCAGGCGGTGTTCCTCCGCTTAAGGGCAATACCATGAGTGAGAAGCGCCAATATTTCTTGGAACACTATGATTGGATTCGTCAGGCATTGATGTTTGAACCTCGTGGTCACTCCATGATGTCAGGTTCTGTTGTTTTACCGCCTTGTAGTGACAATGCTGATGCCTCGATTTTGTTTATCGAAACCAGCGGCTGTTTACCTATGTGTGGGCACGGCACGATAGGTACCGTCACCACAGCAATTGAGAATCGGCTGATCACACCAAAGGAAGAAGGTCGTTTGATCCTTGACGTCCCTGCTGGACAAATCGAAGTGCACTACCAAACAAAAGGTGACAAGGTCACGTCAGTTAAGATCTTTAACGTTCCTGCTTATCTTGCCCACCAAGATGTCACTGTTGAAGTAGAAGGACTGGGAGAAATCACTGTCGATGTTTCCTATGGAGGCAACTACTACGTGATTGTCGACCCACAAACCAACTATGCCGGTCTTGAGCACTACTCGCCTGATGAGATTTTGATGCTCTCTCCCCGAGTTCGTGAAGCGGTTTCAAAAGCGGTGGAATGTGTGCATCCAGACGATCCAACCGTGTGTGGTGCCTCTCACGTGCTTTGGACGGGTAGCCCTACTCATGAAAACGCAACCGCTCGCAACGCGGTGTTTTACGGCGACAAAGCCCTCGACCGCTCCCCTTGCGGCACAGGCACCAGTGCCCGTATGGCGCAGTGGCATGCCAAAGGCAAACTTCAACAAGGCGAGGACTTTGTCCACGAAAGTATTATCGGCAGCCTGTTTAACGGACGTATTGAAGGCGTCACTGAAGTGAACGGGCGAGCAGCTATTTTGCCTAGCATCGAAGGTTGGGCGCAAGTGTATGGACACAACACCATTTGGGTGGATGACGAAGACCCATACGCGTATGGATTTGAAGTGAAATAAGGACAGTAAGGAATCACAATGAACCCACAAACCGACAACGTTTTTTACGCTACCAACGCCTTTACCGGTGAAACGTTTCCCCCTGCATTTCCTGTTCACACGGAAGTTGAGGTCAATCAAGCCGCTACTGCAGCGGCAAAAGTCGCGCGCGATTTTCGCCGCTTAAGTAACAGCAAGCGCGCTAGCCTGCTTCGCACGATTGCTAGTGAATTAGAGGCAAGAAGTGATGACATTATCGCCCGTGCCCATTTAGAAACAGCGCTTCCCGAAGCACGTCTGACAGGAGAAATCGCTCGTACAGCTAATCAACTTCGCTTATTCGCTGACGTAGTCGATTCCGGCAGTTACCACCAAGTCATTCTTGATACGCCGGAACCCGCTCGTACCCCACTACCTAAGCCTGATATTCGTCGCCAACAAATTGCACTTGGTCCTGTCGCGGTATTTGGTGCATCCAACTTTCCGTTGGCTTTCTCTGCTGCTGGTGGAGATACTGCTTCTGCCCTCGCAGCAGGTTGCCCGGTGATTGTAAAAGGTCATACTGCGCACCCAGGTACAAGCCAAATCGTTGCAGAGTGTATAGAGCAAGCGCTGAAACAAGAGCAGCTACCACAAGCGATTTTCACCTTGCTGCAAGGAAATCAGCGTGCTTTAGGACAAGCTCTGGTCAGCCATCCTGAAATAAAAGCGGTGGGCTTTACTGGATCGGTTGGTGGTGGACGCGCCCTGTTCAACCTAGCGCAGCAGCGACCTGAGCCAATCCCGTTCTATGGCGAGCTTGGGGCCATTAACCCGACATTTATTTTCCCTTCTGCAATGAGAGCCAAAGCCGACTTAGCGGAGCAATTTGTTGCTTCAATGACCATGGGATGTGGACAATTTTGTACGAAACCTGGCGTAGTGTTTGCGCTGAACACACCGGAAACACAAGCGTTTATCGAAACCGCGCAAGCCCTTATTCGACAACAGTCTCCTTCTACTCTACTTACTCCCGGAATCCGTGATAGTTACCAATCACAGGTCGTCAGCCGAGGTTCTGACGACGGAATTAACGTCACTTTTTCTCAAGCGGAGTCCCCTTGTGTTGCATCGGCTCTCTTTGTTACGAGCAGTGAAAACTGGCGTAAGCATCCTGCGTGGGAAGAAGAGATTTTTGGTCCACAATCGTTGATCGTCGTTTGTGAAGATGTGGCTGATATGCTTTCGCTCAGTGAAACGCTGGCAGGATCGCTAACCGCGACAATTCATGCAACGAAAGAAGATTACCCACAAGTATCGCAGCTCATCCCTCGTTTGGAAGAGATTGCCGGACGATTGGTATTTAATGGCTGGCCGACAGGCGTAGAAGTCGGTTATGCCATGGTGCATGGCGGCCCTTATCCCGCATCGACCCATTCGGCTTCGACTTCTGTTGGTGCAGAAGCCATTCACCGCTGGCTACGTCCGGTGGCTTATCAAGCGTTACCAGAAAGCTTACTGCCCGATTCGTTAAAAGCAGAAAATCCATTGGAGATCGCGCGCTCAATAGATGGCAAAGCAGCTCACAGTTAAGTCATTGGCTCAAAAAGGCACCAGTTGGTGCCTTTTATTTCACGCCACATCTCAAAACCTTCGCTTGCAGTTGGCTTAACCCAGAAAAACAATAAACTAAAGAAATTGGATACAATATTTATTTTTGACGGGAGACTTCAATGTCACAAAAACCTGTTTTTAAGACCCGCACTCAACTGGTTGAGGAAGCGATTCGAACTCAGATCCTTAAGGGCGAGTTAAAAACTGGTCAACCTTTACGTCAGGACGCGTTGGCAAAAGAGTTTAATGTTAGCCGTATTCCCGTTCGTGAAGCGTTAGTGCAATTGGAAGCACAAGGATTAGTGAGCTTTGAGCCTCATAAAGGGGCAACAGTAACCGAGCTCTCTCCAGATAAAATCGACGAGTTGTTCGAACTGCGCGCCGTAGTGGAATGCCACATTTTAGAGCGTGCGATTCAGAACATGACTGACGAGGATCTCGAACGCGCACATGAAGTCCGTGAACGTTTTGAAGCGGTAGTCAACAGCGGCGATGAAGTAGAAGAATGGAGCAACTACAACTACGAATTCCATAAAGCGCTGTATGCCCCAGCAAACATGCCAGAAACCATGGATGTGATTTACAGCCTCAACACTAAGTGCGACCGCTACATTCGCATGCAACTGCTGTTCACTACGGGCATTCAAAAGGCAGAGCAAGAGCATTTGACCTTGTTCGAAATGTGTCAAAACCGCGATATGGACGGCGCTAAGTATCTGCTGAAAAAACACATTTTGGAAGCTGGCACCGCTATTCGTAACTTGTTGTTGGAACAACAGAACACATCAAAATAAGCTCAGCAGTTAAGGTGGTGTTAAGAAATGAATGTCGGACCTAAATTTCTATTAGCGGCGCTGCGACAAAAGATCAAAGATGAGGGGCTGTGCTACAGCTCTTTGTCGGAGAAAAGCGGTATTCCCTTGTCGAGCATCAAACGCCACCTTCATAATCCTTCTTTGGGCTTGGATAAAATCCTTGTCTATCTCAACTATTTAAACACCGATCTTATTGAACTAGCCAACCTCGCCAATCAGCTTCAGCATGAGAACGAACAAATGCTGACTGAAGAGCAAAGCGCGTTATTTCTTGAACACCCCTACCTTCTCGACTTTATCTATATGGTGACGTCTCGTAACCTTGCTCCGAAGGATATTGCAAAAACCTATCAGCTATCAGAAACTAGTCTGCGTTTTTATCTGCGCATCGCGGAAATGCTAGGTTATGTTGAAGATTTTGGTGATGGGTTGTTCTACCGTTCTGGGCGACGCTTTTTGATGGAAGAAGGCTCTGAACTCGACTCATTATTTCGTGAACGCTTCCAAAAAGAATCCTTATCTCACGAGGTAAATCCGGGGATTTGTGTCGGTCGTATTCGCTTGACCAACGCACAGCGCCAACAACTAGAAGAAGAAGTTTACAACAAGCTAGTCAAGCTCAATGCAATCAATACTTCTAATGATGACGGTGAACTCACCAACGTATTAATGCGTTGCACGCCAGGAACACAGATTTTCTTCTCTGATGGACTGCCTGACATTGACGGCGACTTATTAAAACAGGTTGCTCAATTCACTAACAAAACGATGAGTTAGCAAAACAACCTGATCTAAGTTATTCCCTTAGCCGCAGTTTAAATTAAATCGTTAATATAGACTCTGCGATTACGGTATTTCTGCCGCTCAATTTAGCTTTATATAAGCATTGGTCGACTTTATCCAAGAAATATCGAATATCTGAGCATGATTCTGCTCGCTGGCTAAATACGCCAATAGAACTGGTTAATAAATGGGTGTGAGCATTATTTTCGCATAGGATTGAAAGTTTAGAGATCGATTCTCTCAGTGACTCTGCGCGCTCAACGCAATGTTTATGCTCTGAGTCAACCAGCACAATCAAAAACTCTTCCCCACCCATTCGAAAAGCGATTTCATCAACACCATTGAATTGCGAAGATAATAACGCCCCAACCTTGGTGATGGCCTCATCGCCCTTTAGGTGACCAAGCTCATCATTAAGTTGTTTGAAATAATCTAAGTCAATGGAAATAAAGCTGACGGTTTGCTTTCCTGCTTGCGCTTTGGAAAGAATATCTGGCGTCATGATGTTGAAGTATCGACGGTTGTATAAACCCGATAGTTCATCAGTTATCGCAAGTTCTTGCAGTTTTTTGTTGAGACATCTTAACTCTTTCTCTGCCACAAAACGCCGATGTTTTTCTCTAACAAGCTCAATGGATTGAGTAGACACTTCAAAATACATTTTGAGAACAGTATCTGCGACTAAGCCATTGATCCCCTGCAGTGTATCTACCGCGTTCACTTTTGCCGTCTCTAAAGAATCGGTAGATTCCAACTCTTTCAGCGCGACACTCATTTTCTTGTCGTCGCCGATGATATGGAATACGAGCCAACGAATTAAGAACTGCAGAATATGTTCGATAGATTCTTGCCAATTAAGGGTTTTAGATTCGGATTGAATCTTGATGACTTCGTTGACGAACGATGCATGACTTTTCTTGTGATCGTCATTCCAAACATCATCGAGAAAGTGTTCGTTCCAGATGCTTTCTTCAAAAGAGAAATGATATTGAGCGTAGTCCTTTAATTCACTAAACACACCGTCAACTTCTATTTGGTCATCATAAATCAACGTATTGGCTAATTTATTTACCAATAAAAAGAGATGGTAATGTTGTTCATCGACCTTTTTAATCCCTGTCTCAAAATTGTGATTCCAAGGAAAAATGATCAGTTCATTATCAGACATAACTATTCATGTATTAACACTATTTCTTGTGGGGGATAGTACCCCATGTTATTTAAAGTTGATAGCCCTTATAAACAAATCTATTAAGCAGAATAATAACCAAATTTGTTATAAATATTAAATTAATAAATTTATTGTTAAAAAATAGCACCAACAGAGTGGTGCTATTTTTATTGGTTGGGAAAGTATGCGGTGAATAATTACTTTAATTCAATCCACGCTTTACGCTGCGATTTATCCATGTAGGACCAAGCGATAAAGCGGCTGACTTTCTGTCCTTGGCTCATTTCCACGATTCGGATAGCTTTTACACCCAACTTCTCAAGTTGTTTACGCATCGGACGAACATTGTCTTTCTTTGAGATTAACGTGGTAAACCAAAGTACTTGCGCGCTGAATGCTTGGCTTTCGTTCGCCATCTTACGGATAAACGCTGCTTCACCACCTTCACACCATAGCTCAGCATTTTGTCCACCAAAGTTAAGCGCGGGTTTATTGGCTTTTACTTGCGGCGTTTTCGCTTGATGAGCTTGAACCTTCACGCCCTTTTTACGCTGATTCGCTTTTAAATTATCCAGCTTACGCTGACTGCCCATCGCGGCTTCTTCAGCAGAGCGATGGAAAGGCGGGTTACAAGTCGTAATATCGTAGCGATCGTTTGGCTGGATAATACCGCGGTAAATATTGGACTCACTGGTTTGTTGTACGAGTTCGATCTTACCGTTTAACGAGGCATTACGCTCTGTGATTGCTCGAGCTGATTCAATCGATTTTGGGTCAACATCGCTACCGGTGTAATGCCACCCGTATTGAGTCACACCTACGATTGGGTAAACACAGTTAGCTCCAACACCGACATCAAGCGCTCGCACTTTATGGTGCGCATACTTGCCTTTTACTTCACCATCAAGCAACTCGGCTGCACGATGAACGTAATCCGCGCGCCCAGGAATTGGCGGGCACAAGTAAGTATCAGGGATATCCCAATATTCAATATCATAGTGCGCCGCCAGCAATGCTTTATTGAGCATCTTGACGGCCTTTGGATCGGAGAAGTTGATTGAGTCTTCCCCTTTCGGATTCTTTATTACAAATGATTTGAGCTGAGGCTCTGCTGTGATTAGCTTTTTGAAATCGTAGCGACCTCGATGTGCATTACGTTCATGCAATCCACTTTTAGTAATTTTGATCACTTCCACATCGCTGCTTTTGTTCGCGGCGTTAGCTTTCTGACCAGTGCTTTTTGCAGCTTTTGCTGTCGGTTTATTTTTCACACGCTTTGGTTTGATCTTGGTGGCTTCTTTGCTCGGCTTAGACTTCACCGATTTTGGCTGAGCTTGTTTCGCGTTGTGATTATTGGTCTTCATTCGAATTCGCTTTTAAATCGAGGTAAATCATAAACAGACGAGCATCAAATTCGAGTTGGTGATACTCAGGTTCCATATAACAGCACAGTTGGTAAAAGGCTTTGTCGTGGTTTTTCTCACGAGTATGTGCCAACTCATGCACCACCAGCATACGTAATAACGCTTCAGGCGCATCTTTAAAGACGTTCGCGATGCGAATCTCATTTTTCGATTTGAGCTTGCCACCATGGTTACGGCTTATCACGCTATGCAAACCAAGTGCATTGTTGACCGCGTGAATTTTCTTATCGTAGACCACTTTGCTAATTGGCGCGGCTTTTTTCATGTAGCGGTTTTTGATCGCTATTGCGTACTCGTAGAGTGCCTTTTCGCTTTTGATTTGGTGTCTATCTGGGTAGCGTTTTTCGAACCAAGGCACCAGTTTACCGCTATCGATGAGTGAACTGACTTGCTCGACAATGTTCTGCGGATAACCTTGAATGTATCGAAGTGACGGATGCATGCGTATTAAGTCTGCTATGACAAAAGAAAGGCGCTAATTCTAGCTTTTATCAATCCGTAATACCAATAACAGCCAACTGTACGCAACTTTAACAAGGATAAATTGTTGTGTTATTGCCTAACCTTGTAGGAAAGTTAGGCATAACAAGACTAAATAGGAAGCAAGTGCTCTTTGATAAAACCTACGTTATCGTGGTTTTCTCTATCCTGTTCTTTTGGCAACTGCATGTAGTCACCATAAATCATAGATAGGTAATCATCATATCTAGCGATGCATCGGTATTGACGGTCTTCAAATGGGCACGACGTATAATCATGATAAAGCGATGACTCCGTAAACTCTTTAGCAAGGTAACTGCTGCCAATGCTCACGGCATAGCCATCATCATTAACTGAGCATGTTGAACACACCCCTTTGATTGCTGATAGAAACCATTTTTTAGGCAAGAGCTTTAAACACTTTTGAAACAACCGGAATGCAATATTTACTATTGGATTTACCCTATCATGTCTAGAGCGTTGAATACGAACGAAAAAATTGATCGCTTTCATTAATGAAAAGCGTAACTTTGCCGCGCCTTTCTCTTTGCCTAAGCTATCAATAGGAAATATATCAATATTGATCCCTACACCTTTAATGCGCCCGTTCGAAATAACCGAATCATTTAGAGATAGTTTGCTGAACAAAAACGGATAAGGGTTGCGCTTGGTATCCAAATTGAAAAACGTGAAATCAGGATACTCTTTGGCAAAATTTTGCAACAGATATTCGTAATCTTCCCTTGGCATCATAATATCGATGTCATCATCCCAAGGAATGTAACCTTGGTGGCGTATAGCCCCTAACAGTGTTCCACCCGCTAGTGAGTACTCCAAATCGTGGCGCTCACAAAACAGATGCACTCTATCTAAAATAGACATCTGTACGCTTCTGAGCTGCTCAAATGTTAGTTTCTTCAATTTAACTTACCTAATAAACTCGATAGTTTTCTCTAGACCAGATTTCAAATCAATCCTCGGTTGCCAGCTCAGAGCTTCAATTTTCTCCGTACACAACTTGGTTCTTTGATATTGGCAATACACATTGTCGTTAGATATTTCATGCTGGACAGAATGCGTGCCACCGCCGAGATCTGAAAGAAGGTTTGCCAGTTGTAATATAGAAACCTCTTCCGTTTCATTGGCAATGTTGTAAGCAGTATTTACCTCACCTTTTAACAACACCAACAGCATTGCTGAGACGGCATCTGTCACATAGCAAAATGAGCGCAACGCACTTCCATCGCTTTTCAGTACTATCGGTTGATTATCTATCACGTAACCAACTAAATCTGACATCACGCGTCCATCATTTAGGAGCATACCAGGCCCGTAAGAATGAGCGATTCGCACTGTAGTAAAAGGGATGTCATGCTGAATGGCGTAGCTTTGCAACAACGTTTCAGCCATTCTTTTGCTCTCTGGGTAACAAGATCTGGAGTCTAATGGGTCAAAGTTGCCAAAGTCGCCTTCTCGGATCAGTTCTTGTCCCTCTGTGTTTCCATACACTTCACGGGTGGACATAAACAAAAAATTTTTTACTCGTTTGTTTTTGACGAGCTCAAGCAAATTCATGGTTCCTACGACATTGGACTGAATAATCCCAACAGGATCATGTTTAATGTAATATGGGCTTGCATTGCTCGCCGCATGAATGACGAAATCGACTTCGTCATCAAACTCAAGCGGCTGGCATACATCTTGGTAATAACATTCAAATTCACAGGTAAGCTCACCAAATAAGTTTTGAACTTTTTGTTCACTGCGGGCTAACAGTAAAACCCTAATGTTAAGTTGCTCCTTTCTATTGAGATAAATAAAAAAGCGAACCATACAAGCAGCCAGCATTCCTGTCGCACCAGTAACGAGTACCGTTTTATTTTGCAACAAATCCCATGACTTTTGGCTCAAGTACAATTGCTCGTTGTCATCACTGATGATATTGTTCTGATCATTTTTCATATAATTAACCAAAAACCTGTAGATTTTCCTGAGTATCAATTATTGCCTTAAAAATAAAGAAATCGATGGGTGAAGTAATTTTGATATTTTCAGAAATGCCAGAGACCAGTCGAACATCGTATCCGTACTTTGTCATCAACGAACATGAATCGATCGCTTCGGTGTAACAGTCCTCACGAGCTTGACGATGTACCTTAAGAATATCACGTAAATAAAAGCTCTGGGGCGCTTTCGCTAATCGAGATAACGAACGATCGTGAACATCTTTCACTACATCTTCGCTGTCAACTAGGACAAAGGTCTCTACTGGAGGACACGTAGTGATAGCACTACCGTGACTTTTGACCGCTTCGATATTTCGGTTGATAATTTCATCATTGATTAAAGGTCGCACTCCATCATGAATCAAAACAACAGAGTTATGATCAAACTCTTCTTCTATCTTACATAAGCCGTTAAATATCGACTCCTGACCAGTTTCACCACCAGGAATAACAAACTTCACTTTCTGAATATCAAATTTGAACAACAGCTTGCTTAAATAATCGATCCAGGGTTCAACACAGACCACAACAATGGCATCAATATTTTTGTTCTCTTCAAACTTCTCAAGTGTATATATAATTACAGGCTTGTTATATAACTCTAAAAACTGCTTTGGTTTGGTGCTGTTTTGCATTCGGGTTCCGACACCGCCAGCAAAAATCAAGGCAACATTCATAACTCACTCCTAAATCATAGATATCATTTTTTTAATGCTCGTGTTCACCGTTTCTCTATATTGCTCATAGTGATTAGGTTCATAACCTTCCGAAATAGACAGGGTTAAGCGATCAATGATCTTATTTGCATCAAAATCTTGATGGGAAAAGAAACGCTCTGGATAACCTATACACTCACCGAACATTTTAACTTTGTTATTCCAAACAAGCCCTACAACAGGGACTAACAAAGAGTAGGAAATAATACAGGCATGAAGTCGAGCAGCGATTGTGCATTTAAATGTTGAAATAAGCTCAACCAACTCTTTTGGCGTTTGTGGCTCAACAACGTTTAGTTGCTTTCCTAAATAGACCTCCAGATCTTCAAGAATCTCTACGTCACTTTTCAAGCCATTAGTAAATAGCTGATAAGATTGCCCACGAGCTTCCAGTTCTGAAATAAGCGAGGCATAAAGCTCGATAACTTGCGATCTATCGAGATCAATACCGTTATCTTTGAAGATCCTTGCACGCACTAATCCAAGGCCGACAAGATCGCTCGATTTTTTCTGTATTCCATAAACTTCTGAGCTGAAAACTGCTGAATCTGCTACTTGAGCGGTTTTGATATGCCCCTTCTCTATGTAACCATCATTAAGTAGGCTCAAATCATCGCGCGTCGTAACCATTTTTATAGCGCTATGATTCAAGCTTTCTTTTAACAACCGACATTTGTAGTTACTTTGGTCATAACCTTCGACACCCACAGCGTTGAAAAAAATTGGACATGGCTTGTTCTCTACCGTATCAACCAAAGCAGAAATATGAGCCCAACAATCTTGGTACTTAAACTTAATCATTCCTCCACCTGCAAATACAATTGCAGACGCATCATTAAATTTATTTTTATAATCTCGTTTATAACAGCCAACTTTATAATTAAATGATAAATCAGAAGGGAGTCTGCTTAATATTTTGTTTATTACTTTTCTTTTTAACCCTTTAATACTCTTAAATTCGTTTGAATAATTTAGATTAAACCTTTTAACAGAAAAATTATTACCTCTAATATTTTTATTTATAAGGTATTCTGCACTGTCTGCTATCACTTGATCTCCAAGGTTTGTATCATGCGTATAGCCAACCATTACCAATTTTTTCACTGCCATGCTTTATACCTTTAGTCTCATTAATTTCTTTTCTTCTACACTTAACATCAGACAATACGTTAAAAAGCTAATCATCCCGAATGAAACCAAAGTGGTAGAAATAAACCTTAGAATACTTTTCTCGAAACTTATCGTTAGTAAAAACAATATGGCTATCGTTGGTATTAGCACTTGAAGCGCTTTATTGATGACAAAAATCATATATTTCTTAATGGATAATCCGGCTTTAGCCTTGAGAAAAGCGAGCCTCATTCCACAACAAACCACCTCCATAAAAATGGAAACAACGATAACCGTGTATGAAGGATATCCTAACGATAGGAAAATATAGGCCAATGGCAGTGTTAGCATCAGCACTGACCCAATAGTTGACTGGTAAGCCTTTACGTCTCCGGTTGCTTGTATGGCCGTTTGAAGACCAACTGTCGTAAGATTTACAAACGCAAGTAACAAAAATAGCTTGATAAAAGTCAGTACACCTTCAGGATAATCACCTAACCATATCGACAACATAAAATCTGTTTCAAAAAATATCGGCAGCGCAATGACTGAATAAAGCAACAAACTAAAACGGCTTGCTAACATGGATAGGTGGATCATTTCCTCCCTGTTACCATTGCTTTCTGCCTTTACGATTCTTGGGTTGAATGCCTTCATAATGTTAATGCTAAATTCCTTTAGTTTTCCGTTTACTTGAACAGCAATCGCATAAACAGCATTGATATAAACACCAAAGAAGTTATTGAGCAAAACAGCTAATCCTTGAACCCTAGCAACGCCGCAAATTGCACCAAACGAGTTCCAACTCGTGAAGCCAATCATTTCTTTAAATAAGGCAAAATCCAATTTGAAGTTTAGAAAGTTACATTCTTCATATTTAATTCGACAGTAAACCACCTTCGCAATAAACATCATCCAAGAAACTGAGATAAACAAAGTCCCCAGAGCGACTAGTTGATTTTCAAATAAAATAATCAGAAATGCCGAAATTAACTTAAATAGTGATTCAAAAACACTAAACATAGCATCAACACCTAAATCTTCATTAGCATTAATTTGTGCATTAAATGGAACGGTTACTACAGATGCTAATACGCCGAAAGCCATAATTTGGTATAACGATTGAGCGGAAGAAAAAAATGGCTCTGGTATTTTGATCAAACCCTTGAAAACAAAACTTTGCAGTAAAAATAAAAGTAAAAAAATAATTAGAGCAACAAAAACATGTAGCGCTTTAGTGGTAGCAAAGACGCTAACTCTTTTTTCTATATTTTGGGTGCTGTAAAAAGACAAATAGCGCTGACTTGATGTTGTCATGGCTCCATTTAAAAACAGCATTAACGCCAAGACACCAGCAATAAGGTTGAAAATACCGTATCCATCAACGCCTAGTTGTTGGAGTAAAACACGAACCATATACAGGTTAACTACGGTCGTAATTAGCATTTTGATGATCTGAAAAAGAGTATTTTTCGCGACCCGTCTACCTGACATTTTTTCTTCCGAACGTAAAATAAAACTCGACGTTTAAGTAAATTAGTCACAAAAATTCATAAAAACGCCATATCAATGCAATAACTAGCATTTGGATACTAAATAAAATAATATTTAAGTTCTATTGCTACACATACCAATCAAAGCGTTTGGTACTTTTTCCCAACCTTACGCCCTTTATTGGCATTACATTTTTATGACTTTCGCTTGTCAAACCTCATTCTTTTACTCAACAAATGAAGCTATGGAGAGTTTACAGAGCATATAGTAAACTTCGCCTCCCTACGATAATGGAGAGAAATTGAATGAAACGTGTCGTTCTTTACGTCAAAGACAAATGCCCGCACTGCAAAGATGCTCAACGTTATCTTGATTCGAAAAATATTAACTACCGCTTGTGCAATGCGAAAATGCAACGCGGACGCAAAGAGCTCGATGCACTGGGGGCTCGCTCTGTACCTGTACTGAAGATTGGCGATCGAGTCATGATTGGCTGGAATCCAAAGAACTTTGAAAAAATGTACAGCAACTAAGTGACATATTAGTCAATTTGTTTGATCACTTAGTCATGTTATCTCTACCCTAAAGAGCTTCTCCAAAGAGAGGCTCTTTTTCTATCCGCCCGCCCTATTTCTTTGTCTGTCGCTCTTATTCAAACCACTACTCTGCAAATTTTCGAATGTCGCATAAAGGCAATTTCCACTTCCTTACACATTGTATTTTAACGCTCAAACGAACTGGTCTCAGTTTAATTCGCGCCTAGCTTGCGTCGATGGAGAACTCTGGCCATCTTTCTTCATCATTAGTGAGTGTTTATATGTCAGAGACAGCAGCAGAAAACCAAGTAAGCCAGACGCCGCAACCGGTTAATAAGGTCAAGCGCACAACCAATGCATTATTGGCACTCACTATGGTGTCCATTGGTACAGCGATAGTGGCAGATCGCATCATTCCGACAACCGATAATGTCCGTGTGGAAGGCAATGCCGTCTCATTGATCCCACAAGTCTCTGGTCAAGTTGACAGCATCAGCATTAAACCAAATACCCAAGTCAAAAAAGGCGATGTGCTACTGCAAATCAATACCATCGATCACCAGATTGCGGTCAAGCAAGCGGAAGTAAAGCTCAAGATCGCAGGACAGAATGTTGGCTCGCAAATGGCAGGTGTGATGTCAGCACAAGCTCAATTGACCACCGCGCTCGTGGCACAAGAAAATGCTAAACGCCAAGGGCAGCGAGTTTTAGCCATGGCAGAAAAAGGCGTGGTTTCAAAATCAGATGCAGACACTACTCGCACAGCTATTGATAAAGCGAATGCCGATGTCGTTAACGCCAAAGCGAACCTCGAAAAAGCAAAAGCTCAGGTGGGAGCGGCAGGTGAAGAGAACGCTCAGATCCAATCGGCTTTACTGGAACTGCAACAAGCGCAACTGAACTTATCACGCACGACAATGCGAGCACCTTCTGATGGCGCTGTGACCAATTTTAATTTGTCGCAAGGCGCTTATGCCACAGCAGGTTCTCCTTTGATGACGTTTGTTGAAAGCGACGGTTTATGGCTTGAAGCCTTCTTCCGCGAAAACAGCATGGGCAATATTAATGCCGGAGATAAAGTTGAAATTGCACTCGATTATGCTCCCGGACAAACCTTCTCTGGCACAGTATCTTCCGTAGATTTAGGGGTTGCGTGGGGTGCGAATAATCAGCCGGGCACTTTAGCCACCGTAAAAAATCAAAATGGTTGGCTACGAGATACACAGCGTATGCCCGTGACCATTAAGCTCGATGATAAACATGCGGCTGATTTCATGCGCATCGGTGGACAAGCAGATGTGGTGATCTACACAGAGAGCAATGCTCTATTTAACTTTCTGGGCAAGATTTGGATCAACCTGGTGAGCGTGTTCTCTTATGTTAGATAGTCTGAGTCAAGCACAAGAACGTCGAATCCTGCGCTATGTTGTCACCGTAGGTTTGGCTACTTTTATCGCGTTATGGTTTAACTGGCCTTTGGCATTTTGTACGCCTCTGTTGACTGCAAAATTCATCGTCGATAAACCGCAGTTTCATATCCTGCATGTCAAACAACTTGGCTATGCGTTGATCTCCACCGCGGTCATTGGCTTTTTGGTATCGAGCGGCTTGCCAGAATACAAAATTGCCTTTCTGACTGTACTCTCGCTAGGCATGTTATGGAGCTATTACCTATTTACCGATCCGAAATGGGTAATGTTTGCCACTTTCTTAATGATTGCCCTGATTTTGATTCCATCGGTTACCATCATCGACAAGCAAGCTGCGTTAGACGTAGGCATCGGTTTTGCGTTTTCTGGTGTCGTTGCTGTAGCGCTTTACGGGGTGTCGCATATTTACTTCCCTGAAGAAGATGCGACTGAGTTTGCTGGCTTTCCACCTTCCCCCTTAAGCAAAGAAGTGCGTTGGAATGCTGCGATTCGAGCTTGGATGATGTCGTTTCCCTTGGTTTGTTTTTATTTCTATTTCCAACTGTCACAAATATTGCTCACCGTTGCGTTTGTCATGCTGCTTTCTCTGATGGCAACCAGCGATAAAGCGGGCAAAACATCACTGTTTTTCGTTATCAGTAATGTGTTAGGAGGACTACTGGCTTTCGCTGCCTTCGTTACTATTTCTCTGGTGCCAAATATGTACATCTACATGCTTGTGATGTTGGTGGTTATTACGTTACTTGGGACCAAGATTTACACCGAGCCCGCCAAAGCCCCAGTCTACGCCACTGCATTTACGGGTTTTATGGTGTTAATGGGCACCTCCATGAGCAGCGGGGCGCTAGACGATAAGTTTTACGTTCGGATATGGCAGTTAGTTTTGGTCGTTGCCTACATGGTATTTGTGACCTATTTCTTCGAATCTCGCGACAAAAAGACCGCGTAGTCACATTAAGCTTGGGCACTTTATGCTGCTCAAGCTTTCATCACTATTGTCGCAAACTGGCAATGAATATTTCATCAAATTGGTAATCTCATACCTTCTATATTGTTATTCACTGAAGGATGGGAAATACGCCATGCTCGATTCACTCGCTCAAAAATTCATCCCTCCAAAGCCTTACCTTGTGCTAGGCAACCGCATGTTTTTGCTTTCTATCGTGCTTCTTATCATCAGCGCGTATTTTTATGATGTCGGAGTAGCTTTTGTGGCGGTGGAAGTGGGAATCATCCACTACCTATACAATCTCAAATTCAGTACGACAAAAGACACCCTGCTAGGTAGCCTTCATCCTTTGGTCATGACATTAACTGCGGTACCACTTTCCATGGTGCCTATCACTTATGCGCCTTTTACTAGTGCGCAGTTTGCCTTCTTACTCGTCATAACAGAGCGCGATAAACACCACCAAGGAGTACCAAAGTACATTCTGCCGCTGACGTTTATGTTGTTATCGATGATGATGCCGGTAGATATCCCAGCCACAGAACTTATGCTTCAACGTTCAGTATCGGTTGTGCTTGGCATCACTGTGGCGATCATTGCTAGTACGCTGGTTTGGAAAAACGCCAACACCCAGAATGGCTCGATGAGCACCACACATAAAATTGGTCGTGTTGATCTCAAGTACTCCAGCCGCAAGGCACTAGGGATTGGCTTGGTGCTGTCGTTAGGTATATGGGGTGGCACAGGAGCCGTTTTAGGTGCTTACCTATTTATGATGATCCACAGCCCGTTCAGCAAAGATTTAGCACCGAAAGCTTGGCAACGTTTGAACGGAACCTTGCTTGGCGCATTAGTTTATTTGCCTGTGGGGTTGCTATTGGGCTCTTTCAACTCCGACATGGCAATGACAATAACCATGTGGGTTTTAGTCATCGCTTCGCTTTACGGCATCCTTGTGTATCTCGAACACAACTACACCATTGCCACGGCTTGTATCATGCTGCTTATTCTTACTGTATCGGTAGGTCCTTTTAATCCGGAAATGGCAGAATTGATCTTTTCGCAGCGAGTATTGTTCACCGTAATCGGTGGCGCTGCCATGGTGGCTCTTGGGGTATTGATACCACTTAATGAGAAAGAGATAACTGCATAAAAAAGAAAAGCCTCCCAATTAAAGGGAGGCTTTCCATTGAACAGTTTGGTTTTAATTGGATGCAAATCAAACATACCGCTTCACAAAATCAATAAAAGTACGGTCGGCAATGGATAGATAGCCTTGTTTTCGCCACGCGAGTGCAAGGTCGAGCTTAACGCTCGGTTCAAATGGAATACCCACCACACCCTGTTCATGTTGTGTCACCAGTTCTAGGAGAGCGGTAATAGCAAATTCTTGTTTAACGATACTCAGAATGAGCGGCAACAAGTTAGTTTCGAATGACGACTTCATCGTAAAGCCATGCTCTTCGCTGACGTGGTCTAAGAATTCTCGGTGGAAGTAGCCATGTTGGAACATCACCAAATCATGCTCGAAAAACTGATCAAATGTGATGGCACTGCGCTGAGCTAAGTCATGTTCCGGAGCCACAACGGCGACCATTTGGCTAGTAAACAAATGGTCAGTTTCTAAGTCTTCTGGTACATCGTCACAACTGATCACGCCAATATCGAGCTGTCCATTAAGTAACATTCGGCGGATAGACTGAGTACCCGCCTCCACCAGCGTCAGCTTTAAATCTGGATACTGGCTCTTAAACGCCATGACAATTCGAGGGAAAAAATAGCTGCCCATCATTGAAGGCGTACCAAGGCGCACTTCCCCTTTGGCTAAACCTTTGAGTTCATCAATTGCTAACTGCGCATCGTGTAACTGCTGAATTACTCGCTTAGCGTGAACCAACAGGGTTTCCCCTTCTTTGGTTAAGCTGATTTTCTTTTCTTCTCGGCGAAACAGCGTCACGCCAAGAGACTGTTCGAACTTCTTAATTGAAATACTTAACGCTGGCTGAGCAATGTGCAAAGCCTTAGCTGCATGAGTAATGTTGCCGTGTTTCGCGACCGCCAAAAAGTGTTTGAGTTGTTTCGATTCCATTAGATCAAAAATATATAGCAACCATATTTTTAATATATTTTTTCAATCCACAACTAACTGATAGATTGATCACAGTTTCTTTATATTTGCTCGCTCACATTAGGCAGGACTCATGGTCAGTTTCGGCACTCCGGAATACAAACGCATTACGCTATCTCTGGCGCTCGGCTCATTTTTGGTTTTCTCGAACCTTTATCTCCTTCAGCCGATGCTGCCAAGCTTTGCGGCGCACTTTCAGATCTCGGAAACGCAGGTCAACTGGCTATTCGCCGCCACCACACTGGCTCTCTCCTTTAGCTTGGTCCCGATGGCTGTGCTCTCTGAATCGATTGGGCGCAAACCTGTAATGATGTTTGGTCTGTTTTCGATCCCTGCTATCTCCGCATTAATGCTGCTTGGCGATTCGTTTTTGTTCTTAGTGGTTTGTCGCGCTTTGATCGGTGTTGCGCTTGCCGCGTTTGCTGCTGTTGCCGTTGCTTATATGGCGGAAGAGCTAGATAAACATGCATTTTCAATGGCGATCGGTACTTATATCGCAGCCAATTCATTGGGAGGAATCGCAGGACGTATCAGTGGAGGGTTGTTGGCAGACAACTTCAGCATCGATGTCGCCATCGAAGTTATGATGCTATTCACCCTTATTGGCGTGGTCAGCGTGCATTACTTGCTGCCAAAGCAGAAAAACTTCACCCCTTCTTCAAGCAGTTTAAGGCACCACAATAAAGCTATAATTGGACACTTCAAAAATCAACGTGTGTGGTTCGCTATGCTAATTGGCGGTTTGAACTTTGCCTTGTTCGTTAATCTTTATTCGGTAATGGGATTCCGCTTAGTCAGTGCGCCCCATAATGTGCCTGTTGGTTTAGCTTCTCTCATCTTTGTTTGCTATCTGGGTGGTACGTTTTCTTCCCGCTGTGCCGGGCATTGGAGTAAGCGCTTTTCGCCGATACTTGGCATGTTTTTGGGCTCTATCGTCAGCATGGCTGGCATGTGGATCGCGGTGATTGAAAGCATACCTGCGATGTTGACAGGTTTGTTATTGATCAGCTTCGGTGCGTTCTTCACTCACACGCTCGCCTACGGTTGGGTTGGACAAAACGCAACACAAGCAAAAGCAACGGCGACCGCATTGTATCTCGTGCATTACTATATTGGCGGCAGTTTAGGTGGATTCCTATTGCTCTATTGCTGGCAAAACGGCGGTTGGTCGAGTGTACTCATCGGCGGTAGCACACTGTACATCGCGATGTTCGCTGCTATCGCATTCTTAAAACACATCACAGAGCGAGTTGACGCTGGTGATAATGCAGACTTACCGGCTTAACGAGACGTTAAGTCCTATTGATTTTATGTTGAGGCGCTGGTCTGCTATGCTTGCGCCACACTCATAAAAGCAAGAAAGTCGTATGCCAACGCGCTCAACACAAGAATCACCAAACACCGATATCAATGCGATCACAGAGCAAGTCGAGCAATGGCTCAATGATGTCGTGATCGGGTTAAATCTCTGCCCGTTCGCCGCTAAGCCACAGCGAAATAAACAAATCAAAATCTTCGTTAGTGAAGCCTCGCAAGAAGAAGCTCTACTTGAAGACATTTTGCTGCAACTGATCGAACTCAGTAATACCGAGCCGGAAAAACTGGAGACAACCTTGGTTGTGGTTCCAAACATGCTGCAAGATTTCTGGGATTACAACTTCTTCATTGATTGGGTTGAAGGCTTGATCAAACAGCAAGATTGGGAAGGCATTTTCCAAGTTGCCACCTTCCATCCTGATTACTGCTTTGGCGGCGCAGAACCAGAAGATGATGAAAACCTGACGAATCGCTCTCCATACCCAGTGTTTCATTTGATCCGTGAAGAGAGTATGGAAAAAGTACTCAAGCACTACCCTGACCCAGAGTCCATTCCAGATACTAACATCGCACGTGTCTCAGCGCTTTCAGAGGAAGAACGTCAGAAGCTCTTCCCTTACCTATTCCGCTAAAACTCACTCCCCAAGAGACAGAATTCTAACCAGTTAGGATGGGATCGCTTGGGGATTAAAGTTCGGTTTGATATGATTGCGACTTCAATCGATTCAATGGACATTAGAATGCAACTGTCAAAGCTAACCCAAGAGATTTTTGATCACCTATACCGTGACATCACCGAGTTCCGTAGCACTTTCGACCTACCAGTGGCGGATGTTGCAAGCCTAGACGCACAAGCAGATACGCTACACACTTCTCTTGCGATCGAAGAGCTTACTGAACTAGCGGAAGCGGATTGCAAAACCGAGCAAGCAGACGCAATCATTGACAGCGTTTACGTTCTAATGGGTCGTCTAGTACACCTTGGTGACAGCAAAGTTGAAGATAACCTAGCGATCAGCTACCTGATCGATCTACTGCTTAACGTAGCGGTGAACCGTGGTATCGACTTTATCCCTTGCTGGGACGAAGTGCACTCAAGCAACATGAGCAAAGTGTGCCGTAACGAGCAAGAATATGCAGAAACAGAAGCGTTCTACGCTGAACAAGGCATCAAGCTGATGGCGGTTCAAAAAGGCGAATACATCATTGCAAAATGTGCAGAAGATTTTGTATCTGAAGGCAAAACGGTACGTAAAGGCAAGGTCCTAAAATCAGTTTACTACCGCCCTGCAGACCTTAAGCCACTTACACAGTAAGTCGTCGATTAGGCACTACAGATAAAATTCAGCGCCCACAATACTCGATATTGTGGGCGCTTTTTTATGTCTGCTCAGAGCCTCATTACTTAAAAGTTCAACCTCATCGAATCGCCGGTCAATGAAGCTAAATCCATGCTTTTAACGCCACTAAACACCTGTTCAGTATTTATTGATATTTCTGAGGTCTACCTCTCTGATAACCTAGCCTTAATTACCATATCGTGGATTACCTATGATTCATATATCTCAGGTGTTGCCGTTAGTCGAAAAGCAACTCAAAGAATTGCAGCCTAAAGAAGCGGTAGAGTTTAAGACTTACAAAAGAGATCGCGGCTTTCTGATTTACTGTCTAGCAGATAGTGAGTTCCAAGTTGTTGAAACGGGGTATCACAATCAAACGATGACAGGAGATTTGGTCAGTACGCGTAAACACGTTAAGAAAGCCCTACGACGAGAGTTTCCGAGAAGTAATAAAGTTTGGGTGGAGTACTTTCAGGGGGTCGATAACCCATTAGATATCAAGAAGTCCCATTCACATCAGATGCCTCTGTTTTAGTCTTTCAACAGACAAACGCTTGGCATCTGGATGCTCTGTATTTCTTTAGGATACTAATCAAAAATCAGATACGGCCTTTCTTCTACTACGACTTTTCGAACTTGAGTTTGGAAAACCTCTGCCAAGCCCTCTTCCGTTAGTACTTCATCGGCGTTACCTAAAGAATGCAATACGCCGTTATTGAGCAGCAGTACCTTGTCAGCATGCCTTAGCGTTCGATTTAAGTCGTGGTTTGCGACCAACACCCCGATGCCTTGCGCAGCGACTGCATTAATGAGCTGATATAGCAGTCCTTCTTGGGCAACATCCAACGGCGCTGCGGGTTCATCCAAAATCAATAGCTGAGAGTAAGGGTTAATTGTACGCCACACTTGCAAACAGACCCCAGCTAAACGGACACGCTGCCATTCACCGCCGGATAGTGTCTGAATGCTTCTATGAAGCTTGTCTTGCAGTTGGACCAGCTCAATAACGATATTGACGGCATCTCGTACTTTCTCATCGCCGATATGGGCGCCTGTTGGCAGTGAGAGCGCTAAGTATTGAAAGACATCAACATTGAATGCTGGCCTTGACTGTTGACACAAATACCCGCGGATATGCGCTTGTTCCGAAAGTGGCATTGTGAGCAGGTCGTCATTGTCGACAAGCACTTCCCCACTTACGCCTTCACGCTGAGTTAAGGTGCCAGATATCGCGCCAAGTAATGTGCTTTTCCCGGAGCCGTTTGGACCAACGACATGGACAACCTCACCCGGCTTACATTCAAAGGAGAGCGGTAGCAGTCGACTTCCAACTGCGATGTGCTTAACGTGCATCATGACTTTTCACCAACATCCAAATGAAGATAGGTGCGCCGATAGAAGTGGTCATCACTCCAAGCGGCAGCTCAGCAGAATCGAGCAACAAACGCGCGCCGATATCAGCAAACACCAATAAAGCTGCGCCAGATATTGCCGATAGAGGCAACAGGTAACGGTTTTCTGTACCAAACGCTAATCGAAGCAGATGCGGCACGACTAAGCCCACAAAGCTAATGATCCCACCCAACGCAACGGAACCACCAACAAGTACAGAGATTGCCAAAATGAGCTTCCAGCGCATCTGATGAACATCAATACCCAGTTGAGTGGCATGGATTTCCCCGAGCATCAACTTATCAAGCGGTTTGCCCTTGCAGCAGAGCCAAATCAATACAGGTAGCATCACCAAAGTGACGGTGTGCTGATACCAACTTGCCCCACCAATGCTGCCCATTAGCCAGTACATTAACTGACGTAAGCTCAAGTCATCGCTAAAGTAGAACGCCCACGTCACAATGGCGCTCGACAAAATACCCAGGGCAACACCGACGAGCAGTAACCGTGCGGTAGTGAGATGCATTGCCCTTGCGATACCAACCAATATGACGGTAAACAACATCGAACCGGCAATGGCAGCCAACATAAAGATCATCGGAGAAGGCAAAACCGGCAAGGCAAACATGACGAGCACCATTGCCAAACTCGCGCCCCCCGAGATCCCGAGAACGCCAGGTTCGGCTAATACGTTGCCAAGCAGAACTTGTAAGGTAGCACCAGAGACCGCCAATGCTGCTCCGATAATGGCGGCAGAAACCAAACGTGGCAGACGTAAATCCAACAAGAGTTTTTGTTCAAATGCAGAAAGAGACTGAAAAGGAGAAAGAAATACCTCTCCGACCATCAAGTGGATAGCAGAGAGCAGCACGAGAATCACTGACATAATCAAAAGATTGCGTTGCCAGCGTCGTTCCTTGTTCAGGATAAGTTGTTGAAAATCCATAGTAGCCGATAAATACAAACGAGGCTTAACCTTACAGTTAAGCCTCGGTAAATTGCAAATGTGTTCTTACGCTTTATTCGCCGAAATTAAAGCGATATGGCATTAATCGTAGACTAACTCGCCATCTTCGTAGCGCGTTTTCACTTCACATACCATTAATGCTGCGCGTTGACCAATCGCGACGTGGCGATTTGGGAAAACAACGGCTTCGTTATCGTTCTTCGCCATCAACGGTTTGTCACCATCGTGACCAAACACTTCGCCGTGAACGAATGAGGTAAAGTTCTCAACGTTGTCATCAAACATGAAATCGAAATCTTCGTGCAAACGCACAATCGTACGGCTAACACGGTACTTGATACATGGTTTAGACAAGTGCTCCGCTTTCGCCTCTGCAATTAGGTTACGCAGTGACAAATCGAACGCAGTCAGTTTGTCTAAGTCGTTTTCACCAATACGAGCCACTCGACCAAGTTCCATCGTCAAAGCTTGAGCGCCGTAGTTCTCTGCACTGAACCAACTAAATGTACTGGTTGGCGAGTTAGAAAGCAGCACTGCTTCAATATGTGCACTGTCGAGAAAATCAATCAAAGCTTTGCTACGAACAGGATGACGCGTTTTCGGACTCACCGCAAAGGTGTAGTGCTTTGAATCACGGATCGCACAGTGCAAATCTAAGTGCCAGCGTGTTTCCGCTGCCGTATCTTGATAGAAATCTCTGACTAACAATTTGAGAGTGTCAGCAATCGCAAGCTCTTTGGTTGGCTCGTGCTCTTTCTCATCAAACAGTCGATTAAGGTTTTCTTCTAAAAATCGCGTGTGCGCCAGAGTCGATTCTGGGTGAGCGATAATGAATAAGCATCGAGACTTGACTTTCTGGAAGCCGGATTCGATGTCTTTGATAATTGAATCCACCAGCTCCATCGGTGCGGTTTCATCCCCGTGGACACCACAAGAGATGATGACGTTCTTGGTTTCCTGAGTGTATTCATCAGGAATCACTTCTAGCACACCACGCTGATAGAGTTTAAGTTTTACACCATTAGACAGCACCTGCTCCGCTGGCGCGACATCAATATGAACATCTAACGTGTCAGTTAAAAACGATTGGCGAAAGAGAGACTTCGTCATGCGTTACTCCTTAATAGCACGGCGGGTATGTTAATAAATTGTACAAAGGATTTTTGTTGTTGCGATCCCACTTATGAGTAGAAGCCACCAAATTTATTTAAAATCCCATACCTTTTCGCGCCATGCACTCAAATCAAGCATTGAGGCGTTTATTTTTTAAACAATTACAAAGTGTTAGGGCTGTGAACTTTACCACAGCCCTAAAGAAGATCATTATGATTTGATCAACTTTTAGCGTTTATTCACCACGTTGTGCGAGTAAACGTTCAAATTCGTCTACTTTGTCACGAACTAGCTCCACACTCTGCTGCCAAAATTCGGGTTGCGTCAGATCCATTGAAAGATGCTTATCTACAACCTCTTCAGCCATCATGTTGCCAGTGTCGCGCAATAGTTCTACGTAATCGTCGTAGAAACGCTCCCCTTTAGCATCACGTTGAGCGTAGATACCTTTACTGAACAAGAAACCGAACAGATATGGGTAGTTGTAGAAGCTCACCCCAGAAATTGAGAAGTGCAGTTTGCTCGCCCAGAAATAAGGGTCAGCTTCGCTCATCACATCGCCATACCAATCTTTCCATGTTTCTGACATCAGCTCACAGAAGTCGTCTGCTGTCAGTTCACCCTCTTGGCGACGCTCGTAGAAGGCTTTTTCGAATTCGTAACGAACGGGAATATTGATCATCAGCGCTAACGCAGAAGAGAGCTCTTCCCACAGCATTTCGAGCTTGTCATCCACACTTTCTGCTTTTGAAATCAGATGATCTCGAACGATGTTTTCAGCGAAAATTGAAGCGGTTTCTGCCAACGTCATCGGGTAGTACGTCTGGCAAAGCGGCAAGTCACGAATCACCCAGTTGTGGAAGGCGTGACCAAGCTCATGAGCAAGCGTCATCAGGTCTGAGCGGCTACCACTCCAAGTCATAAACACAAGCGGCGTACGCGTCGCCGGCAGCTTAGTACAGTATGCGCCAAGGCGTTTGTTGGCATTAGGCGCGGCATCAATCCAGCCGTTTTGTACCATCATGCGAACAAACTCGGACATGTCTGGATTCACGGTTTCGAACGCTTCACAGATGACGTCGATTGCTTCATCGAAAGGGTAAACTTTCGCTTCACCACTCAAAGCAGGCATCGCAGCAAGATGATTCCACGGTTTCATCTCATCCAGACCGTGAACCTTCGCCATTAGCAAACCGGCTTTTTGACCAATCTCACGGCTGTCTTTAGCCACTTTCATCATGGCATCCAACGTTTCCGCTTTAATTCGGCTGCCATGCAAGCTTGGATCAAGGAAATGAACATCCCGTTTGGTAGAACGCTTTTTATTCTCTGTTAAACGCCAACCTGAAAGCGCGTTAAGGATAGAGGCAAAAGACTCTTGGTGTGTCGCCATCGCCTTCTGAACACCACGCCATGCAGCTTCTTGGCGATCAAATTCAGAGCCATAAAGAATGCTTGCTGCTTGCGAGAAGCCAAGCTCTTCACTTTCACCATCAGCATAGTCAAGCTTCACTTTCAAAGAGCCAGTGAGGTTGTTGTATAACTTACCCCACGCAGATTTTCCATCCACGCTCATTGCCGCTAACAGCTTTTCTTCTTCGGTGCTTAAGCGTGTGTCAGCCAGTTTGCGAGAGTTTAGGATTGAAAACGCCTGACCATTGATGTCTGGATTTTCATGATCCAAAACGCGAGTAATGAACTCGTCATCAGCGTGAGTCAATTTAAGCTCAAACGCACTGTAAGCTTGAGAAAGCTCAGAGAAAATACGCGTCATACGACCTAGCAGTGCTTTCGCCTCTGCATTTGTCGCATCCACTGACGCGTAACAGTTAGCGAAGTTCGCAATAGTGCCAGCCAAACGGCTTGCCGCCTCGCTGGTTAAGATTGCGTTTTGCATCACTTCAACAGAGTTACAATCAGCAGACTGTTTATTGAGTAGGTCAATGCATTGCTCTACAAGGGCAATGTCATCTTTAATTCGTGGGTCAGCGAGATCGTTATAAACGATGGATAAATCCCAGCTAGGAGCGGTCATTTATGGTTCCTTTTGATGTAATCGAGCCAGCCCTTTTCTCTGTTAAACTCGGTAGAGATCCAAGCGTTGGCTACTTCCGTGACTAATTTTCAAATAGTGGTACGCCTATCGAACGAACTGAGGCGTAAATCTGATCATCGATGGTAATTGTTATATGTGTTACTGACGCATTTCCTATCGCTAATGTCGAATACCATCGCGGATTGCGCCAATCTACACCCAATACATGGGCAAGAATCATTCTAATTACGCCACCATGCGTGACAATTAGCAAGTTGTCATTGATATCATTAATGATTTGAGACCAAGCACAAGTTACACGACGGGAGAAATCATCCAAGCTTTCAGCATTCGGCAAGGTGTGTAGTGCCGGTGCTTTCCAAAACGCATCGAGCTTATTCCAGTGCTCAGAGAGCATGTCAAATGGGATGCCGTCGAAATCACCAAAATCCAACTCTTGAAGTTGTGGTTCCACACTTAAAGGCAAAAGTTGCTGCTCTGCAAGTATCTCAGCAAGGTCGTGACAACGTGACAAGGGAGAGCTGATGATCCCTTCTACTTCTCGACCCGTTTGTTGCCAGGCTTGAGCAATTTTGCGTTGCTCTGCATCATCCACTTTTAAATCGGCTTGTCCGTGTAAACCTGGGGCTGCGTTCACTTTCCCGTGTCGCAGTAAGTAGATATTCAACGTTTTCATCTCTTCCCTTCTTGTGGTTTGAGCTCAAGTGGCAAGCCCGCGGCGACAAACGTGACTCGCTCACACACGGTCGCCAGTTTTTGATTCATCCGTCCCGCATTATCAACAAAATAACGACTGACGGCGCCAAGCGGCACAATACCCATCCCGACTTCGTTAGAGACAAAAATCAGCGTCGCATCAGATTGCGCTGCCGTATTCACCAACCGCTCAATTTTTTCCTCTAACCGCTCATTACAGCAGTCATCACCGAGTTCAAAGATCCAGTTGTTGAGCCAAAGCGTGAGGCAGTCAACTAACACGACATCTTGAGACGAAAATCCACAAATGAGCTCAGGCAAGTTAAGCGGACATTCATGTTCAATCCACCCAGCCCCTCGCTGCAGTTTATGATGAGCAATGCGCTGCCTCATCTCGTCATCAAAAGGCAATGCCGTCGCAACATAGTGAAGCGTTCCGTTTTTATTTTGTGCCCATTGTTGCGCCCTGCTCTCTGCTAAGCTCGATTTTCCTGAGCGCGCACCACCTAGAATAAGTTGCTTCATAATGAATGACTAAATGCGATAAGAGTGAGATAAACAAGCAACTCTGCAAGCTGCTGCGCGGCACCAAGGCAATCACCAGTAAATCCCCCGATACGTTTGGTCAGCCAGCGTTTAAAGCACACACGAAACAGTGCCAATACCAATACAATCACAACAGCCTGAGTCACACCCAGTAACAACGTTACAACCCCACCAGTTAAGAGCAGTATCGCGACTTCTAAGCTCGATTGCTTATTCGCTAACGGTTTACTTTTCGAGGTATCCGCGTCACTAACGTAAGGCATGTCATATATGAGAGTGGCAGCCAACGCTCGGCTCACGGTAAACGCCACGACGATCATCAGCCAAAACTGAGGTTCATTGGCTAACTCGATCCAAAATACAAACTTCGCTAACAGCGCCATCATTAGTGTTGCCGCTCCGTACGTCCCGATGCGGCTGTCTTTCATGATGGTTAAGCGGCGCTCTAACGTCATACCACCGCCAATGCCATCCGCCATATCCGTTAAACCGTCCTCATGGAACGCGCCGGTAAGCAGAAGGCTAAATGCCATGGTCAACACGATGGCAACTGAGTTTGGGAACAACAAACTTGCCAGTGAAAATACAGCTGCGCACAGTAGTCCTAGCAACACACCGACCAAAGCAAAGTATCGCCCTGCTTGGTTCATGCGCGTTTCACTGTAAGGTAAATCAGAAGGCACTGGTATGCGGCTAAAAAAGCTTACTGCGAGCAAGAAAAGCTCACTCTGATAGCGCAAAGAACGAGTCTCTGAATGGAGTGTATTATCAGAAGCAGACACTAAACGGTCACTCCCGCACTCTCAAAACTTGCCATGTTGTTGTAAAACTGAGCCGCCGCTTTTACCAGTGGCAAAGCAAGCGCAGCTCCGGTTCCTTCACCTAAACGCAAGCCAAGATCCAAAAGAGGTTCCGCTTGCAAACATTCCAGCACAAACTTGTGCCCATTCTCTTCTGAGTTATGGGCGAACAACATGTAATCTCGCGTTTCTTCATCTAATAGAGTCGCCACATAAGCGGCTACAGATACGATAAATCCATCGACCAAGACTGGCGTTTTGTGGCGTTTCGCTTCTAAGAATGCGCCAACCATTTGCACGATTTCGAACCCACCGACTTGAGCCAACGCACCTTTGGTATCAAGGTCACGGCAGCGATTCACACCTTGTGCGACTAGCTTGATTTTACGGTTGAGTTGCTCTTGAGTAATGCCCGTACCATAGCCAACACAATGGTCGACTTCCAATGGACTCAACGCTGTTAACAATGCCGATGCAGAACTGGTATTGCCAATCCCCATCTCACCAAACATCAACAAGTTCGAGCCATTAAGAATCGCCTGCTGCGCGACTTTGGCACCATATTCCAAACCTAGCGCGACTTGTTCTAGTGACATCGCCGTTTGTTTAGCAAAGTTTGCCGTGCCATTTCCCAGACGTTTCTCAATTAAGTTGGGATGATTTTTAAAGTTAGGAACTAAGGTATCGATGGGTGACAGCATGCCACAATCAATGACCTTAAATTCAATTTGGTTGAGATCGCAGAAACAGTTAATAGCAGCGCCACCAGCGAGAAAATTCGCCACCATTTGCTGAGTCACAGCGCTTGGCGCAATGCTCACCCCTTCTTCGGCGATGCCGTGATCACCAGCGAATACCAACATGGTTGGTTTGCGAATTTCTATTGTTTCAACCGCCTGAGGCTTATCTTGGCTATGAATTAACGCCAGTTCTAGCGCCACTTTTTCGAGCAAACCAAGAGCGCCTAACGGTTTGGTTTTGTTATCAATGCGAGCTTGAATTTCTGAGGCAAAAGAGCGATCCATGATGATGATTCCTTATTCTTTATTTTGGACGAGCGACAGAAAAAGTTTTTTCTAACGTGGCGTATTCATTACCGCCTAACCGAGCTAATGGGTCTACAGCTAAGGCATCAACTTTTAAACGGTCACCCTCCATGGATAGGACCCGCTCATCGACATAAATGTGTTCAATCTCTGCAAAGATTAAACTTTGCGGTGTCTCACCCATCTCTATCACTTCGTGCAACTTACAGCCGAATGCAATTGGCGCGCCCTCTAGGCGTGGTAATTCGAAACCTTGGAAATCAACCGTCTCAAGTTGAGTCGTCTCCAGTTCAGATTCCCCGTGTACTAAAGTGGCAGAAGATAAAGTGACTTTATCCGCGAGATCGCTGGGTGCAATATGGATAACCAACTTACCGGTTTCTAATGCATTTCGCGTGGTGTCTTTGATGTCCCCATTGGGCTTTTTTCCCACAGAAATCATCAATAAAGGTGGACGGCTAGAGACCGCAGTAAAGTAGGAAAATGGTGCTAAGTTGAAGTTTTGCTCACCTGAGTCTGTGAGCACCCAAGCGATTGGGCGAGGAATGACAGTTTGAGTCATCAAATGGTACACCTGCGTTGGCGCAAGTGTACTGAAATCTATGTTCATACGACGTCCTTGGTCTTAGAAAACCGCGAGAGAAATGAGACTCCCGACAAATTGAGAGAACAAGTGTACCCCTCTCCCGTGCAATTTCATCTGATTTTCTCTTTTTGACAGCGCTTTTTGTCAATTCGACAGTCATATTGATAAAAATGTTATTTCAACAAGCTTGTTCTACTAAAGAAAGCATTCAACTTAAACCAACTCAGTCTCAGTCATTTATTTTTCAGCGCTCTAATTGATAACGTCTGATGGTCAACATCAATCTAGCCAAACAACTTAAAACATTGATAAATAAAAACTATCCAATAGCACGTCTAACACAGATTAGGCGTAAATGAAACGAGAGCTGATTTCCTCATCGTCTGTATTTTGAAAGTTGGCACGTGTGATGCTTTAAACAAATCGTCCCTAACACAAAAAGCGAGAAATTATGTTTGCCAATCAAAGTCGTCGCCCCGCTAAGAGAGGCAAGCCAAACCCACCACGCCAATCTCGGCGATCCATACCCTTATCATTCTCCTAAGAAAAAAGACCCGTTTGAAGAGCAATCAAACGGGTCGTGCGTCAAACATTGATAGCATGCCTAATGCTTGGCTGAACAATTAAGCTACAATAGCCTAAGCAACTGTTCTCTATGAGGAAGAATACAATGAGTAACGATTCAAATGCATGTGTCATTATCGCTGGCGCAACAGGGCTGGTTGGTAGAGAAGTCTTCCTTCAACTGATCTCACAGCCTAGCATCGAAACTCTGTATTCCCTTTCTCGACGAGCCCTCACTGACATTGCCGACCCTGATAATAAAATCATCCCACTTCTCGATGCTGAGCTCACCATTCATGACTGGGACGAACAACAACCGATCCCTCGTGTTGGTTTTATTTGTCTTGGTACGACATTGAAGCAAGCCGGCAGCAAAGACGGTTTAAGGAAAATCGATGTCGAGTTAGTGTGTAAAGTGGCTCAGCAAATGAAGTTGATTGGCGTAAAACGCCTTGCGGTCGTATCGAGTTTGGGTGCAAAAGCCTCTTCATCATCCCACTATCTTGCTTGCAAAGGCCACATGGAAAAAAATATTGAAAAGATGGGCTTTGAAGAAGTGGTCTTCGCAAGACCGGGGCCTCTAGTCGGGCAACGAGAAAATCCTCGTACAGATGAGAAGGTTGTTCAGACTCTTTCTAAAGTAATTCGTCCGCTTATGCTGGGGAAGCTGGCTAATTTTGTGCCTATTCAAGCTCAAGACGTAGCCAAAGCGATGATTTACCAAGTTTTCAGCTATCAACAAGACCCAATCGTCTATTTGCATAGAAGAGAGATGATGGACCTCATCAAGCATTATGACTAAATAAAATCGGATAAATCTCGTGCTAAAACGTTATTGCACGAGATATGCGTCTCACTTTTATATTCATTTTCGATCTATCTAATACCTGTTTTTCATTTTTAAAGTTATATCCCGATCGGTATCTTACGTTACCAGTATATAGCCCCGTATAAAAAACAGTCAGCATTTGGCGCTGATTAATAAGGTCAGATTATGAATTTCGCAGTGGTTGCCTCTCTGGCGGTGTTTATCGCCATATTATTCTTTCTTTTTAACCAACAACAAAAAAAGAACACGTTATCTCGTCTTGTGTTAATTGGTCTTGTGACTGGTTCACTTTTCGGACTTGCTTTACAGCTGATTCATGGCGAAGGCAGCGATGTGATTGCTCAAACACTTGAGTGGGTTGGTATCGTCGGCAGTGGTTACGTCGGCCTGTTGAAGATGGTCATTATGCCATTGGTACTGGTCTCTATGATTTCTGCGGTTGTTAAGCTGGAAAAAGGCGGCTCTCTGGGTAAGATTTCTGGCCTTACGATTTCTGTTCTTCTCGTTACGACCGCTATCGCTGCCATGATTGGTATTCTGGTTACCACAACGTTTGGTCTTTCTGCAGAAGGCCTCACAGAAGGTGCACGTGAAACTGCCCGTATTGCGGTACTAGAAAGCCGTGTAGGCTCAGTAAGCGACCTAACGATTCCTCAGATGCTAGTTAGCTTTATTCCAAGCAACCCATTTGCTGACCTCACAGGAGCTCGCTCTACATCGATCATTGCTGTGGTTATCTTTGGTGTTTTAGTGGGCATCGCTGCACGTAAAGTAATGGCAGAAAAAGAAGAGCTAGAATCTCCTATTCGCACTTTCGTTGAGGCTGCTCAATCTATCGTTATGCGTTTAGTTAAGATGATCATGGCATTGACGCCTTACGGTATCGCAGCGCTGATGGCAAAAGTCGTTGCAACTTCAAGTGCTGGTGACATCCTTAACCTGTTAGGCTTCATCGTGGCATCGTACGTTGCTATTTTACTTATGTTCCTTGTACACGGACTGCTAGTGTCTTTCGTTGGCGTGAGCCCAGCAGAGTACTTTAAGAAGATCTGGCCTGTACTGACATTTGCATTTACGTCACGCAGCTCAGCAGCAACGATTCCACTTAACGTTGAAGCACAAATCACTAAGCTAAACGTGCCACCAGCGATTGCGAACTTGTCCGCGTCTTTCGGTGCCACTATCGGTCAGAACGGCTGTGCAGGTATTTACCCAGCAATGCTTGCGGTAATGGTAGCGCCAACCATGGGTATTGATCCTCTAGACATCAACTTCATTTTGTCACTGATTGCCATCATCACGATTAGCTCATTCGGTATTGCCGGTGTAGGCGGCGGCGCAACTTTTGCGGCATTGATTGTACTACCTGCAATGGGCTTGCCTGTGACAATTGCTGCGTTGCTTATCTCTATCGAACCATTGATCGATATGGCACGAACTGCACTTAATGTGTCTGGCGCGATGACAGCGGGAACGATTACTAGCCGAGTGTTAAAGTCGACCAATAGCGAAACTGCGTTGGAAGAACAGAAAGCGTAGTCGCTACTCAAAAATCAATTCTTTACAAGAGCCGATGGTTTTCCCATCGGCTTTTCTATTTTCACAACATCACCTTGCATCTTTCGTTGCGAGTCAAGGCGTTGAATGGTCTAATACCCTCAATCGGTTCCGTAAACGGTAAGCAGAATGCACCAAGATAATCAGCCCACTTTTTTCTTTTTTGATTACGAGACTTGGGGAACAAGTCCAGCCAAAGATCGTCCAAGCCAATTCGCAGGCGTTCGCACTGATGAAAACTTCAATATCATCGGTGAACCTTTGGTCATGTACTGTCGCCCACCGGCTGATTATCTCCCTTCACCAGAAGCCGCATTGATCACTGGTATTACGCCACAAAAAGCCATGCAAGAGGGCCTACCTGAGCCTGAGTTTATCGCCAAGATCCACGCTGAGCTTTCTAAACCAAACACAACAAGCCTTGGTTACAACAGCATCCGTTTCGATGATGAAGTCACACGTTACACTTGTTACCGCAACTTTATCGACCCGTATGCGTGGAGCTGGCAAAACGGCAACTCGCGCTGGGATTTGCTCGATGTGATGCGAGCGTGTCATGCCCTTCGTCCTGAAGGTGTGGAATGGCCGGAGAATGATGAAGGCTTTACGAGTTTCAAGCTTGAGCATTTATCCGTGGCTAACGGCATTGAACACAGCAATGCTCACGATGCTATGGCAGATGTAATTGCTACTATTGAGATGGCGAAGAAAGTCAAAGCCGCGCAACCAAAGCTGTTTGATTACTTTTACTCGATGCGTAACAAGCGCAAGCTGAACGAGTTAGTCGATATTGTAAACATGACGCCATTGATGCACGTGTCAGGCATGATGGGACGTGAGTGCCAATACACAAGCTGGATTGTGCCAGTTGCTTGGCATCCAACCAACAATAACGCCGTCATCACGATTGATTTAGCCAAAGATCCTCAGCCTATCCTTGAGCTTTCAGCAGAAGAGTTAAAAGAGCGTTTGTACACCAAACGTGAAGAGCTAGGTGACTTACTGCCTGTACCCGTAAAGCTCGTGCATCTGAACAAGTGCCCTATTCTTGCTCCAGCTAAAACGTTAACGGCAGAGAACGCAGAAGTAATTGGAATCGACCGTCAGAAATGTTTGAGTAATCTAGCGCTGCTGCGTCAACACCCAGAAATCCGTGAGAAGCTAATTAGTCTATTCTCTATTGAGCGTGAGTTCGAAAAGAGCGATGATGTGGATACGCAACTGTACGATGGCTTCTTTTCACCAGCAGATCGCGCAGCGATGGACATCATTCGTGAAACAGATCCAAATAACCTTGCTGCGCTGGATATTGAGTTTGATGACAAACGCATCAAGCCGTTGCTGTTCCGTTACCGTGCCCGTCACTACGCCGGCACACTGGATGAACAAGAACAAAGACGTTGGGCACAACACTGTCGTGAAGTTTTCGAAAGCCAAATTGAAGAGTACATGCTGAATTTAGAAAACTTAGTTCACGAACATGAAAGTGACGAAAAGAAGATAGCGATACTAAAATCCGTCTATCGTTATGTAGAGAGCTTAGCCTCCTAATTTCTTACCTTGTTCAAGCGCACCTTCGGGTGTGCTTGTTGTTTTATATGCTGTCAAAATGATTAAAGATCGATTACTACAGCTGGTCCATTTGCTCATTTCCCTCGCACTCATCATGGGAGCACTTGGCATCGGCAACACTATTCAAAAATTCACTGGCGTTTCTGTTCCTGGAAGTGTCATCGGCATGCTTGTGCTGTTTTTCTCTATGACCCTTGGCTTTGTCAAAGTCGAATGGGTTAAGCCTGGCGCGACGCTTTTCATTCGCTACATGATCTTATTATTCGTCCCAATCAGTGTTGGTTTGATGCAGCACTTTGATATGTTGTTGGCGAATGCACTGCCAATTATTGCGAGTGCAGTAGGCGGTTCACTGATCGTATTGGTCAGCTTAGCGTGGTTCTTAGATTACTTGCTGAAGGAGAAACACTAATATGTGGTTACTTGTCACTATTGTGGTTTTCCTTGCCGCTCGTCAAATCGCAATTAAGGTTAACAACCCAATCGCAAACCCGCTTTTAATCAGCATCGCAGTATTGATCCCTCTACTCACCTTTTTGAAAGTGCCGTTTGAAACCTACTACGCCGACAACGAGTATATTAGCTTCTTGCTTCAGCCCGCTGTTGTTGCGCTAGCGTATCCGCTCTATGAGCAGCTACCTCAAATCAAAGCCAACTGGCGCATTATCGCACTGGCTTGCTCTTTGGGCAGCGTGATGTCGATGCTAACAGCGACACTGATCGCCGTTGCATTCAAAGCAGACATCAGCCTCATCGCAAGCTTAGTGGGCAAATCGGTAACCACCCCTATCGCGATGGAAATCTCTAGTCACTTAGGTGGTGAAGCCGCTGTTGCCGCTATTTTAGTGCTTATTGTGGGTTTATTTGGGGCGATTTTGGCTTACCCAATCTTCAACCTTATCGGCATTAAGCACCCTATCGCTCGCGGCCTTACAATGGGTACTGTCTCTCACGCACTTGGGACAGCAACATGTGCTGAAAAACAGCCTGGCGATGCGGCTTTCTCATCTCTAGCTTTGGTGCTGTGTGGCATCATCACTTCTATTCTTGCGCCAAGCTTCTTTGCTTTGGCTGTTTGGTTATACCAATAAAGACCTCAATGACCTGCTCTACTTTGCTTCCCGATAAAATGGGCAGGTCATAATCTCATCCAGAAAATTCGCAGTATGAATATACGTTGATATAGTTATTAGTGGGACAGAGATAACGTTAAATCGTCGTGAAATCGAATACATGTGTGAGCTCACTCTAATTATGTAACGTAAATCACCATTACACACATTAACGTGATCTAAAGCACAGAACATTTCCATCTTTCACATAGAATAACTGTCCATGCAATAACAAGGATTCAACATGAAAAGTCGCATTGAACAGGCGCTAGCAAGCGCTCCTGAAGCACTTTCAACACATCTTGCTCCTATCGTTCTCGCTGACGATTTTGATGCCACTATTTCTGAGCAACAGTTTGATGAGCTGCTGAACGCTACCAACCTTTCAGACAAAGAGCTTCGTGTTGCTCTACTTCCTTTTGCCGCAGCGTTTTCTTACGCTCCAATTTCTGAATTCTATGTCGGTGCGATTGTTCGCGGTCTATCTGGTCGCCTTTACTTTGGTGCGAACATGGAGTTTTTCGGCGTTCAACTGGGTCAAACCGTTCATGCTGAGCAGTGTGCGATCAGCCACGCTTGGATGAAAGGCGAACATGGTGTGAAAGACATCACCATCAACTACAGCCCTTGTGGTCACTGTCGTCAGTTCATGAATGAGCTAACTACGGCAAAAGAGCTTAAGATCCAGTTGCCAGAACGTGAAGAAAAGTCACTACACCACTACCTTCCAGAAGCTTTTGGTCCTGCAGACTTAGGCATCGAATCTGGTCTAATGGCAGATGTAAAACACGAGTTTGTGTGTGATGAAGATGACGCTCTTATCCAAAAAGCGGTGAGCGCGATGAACATCAGCCACGCGCCTTACACTAACAACTTGAGCGGTATTGCTCTTGAGATGAACAGTGGTCGCGTATTCCAAGGCGCTTACGCAGAAAATGCTGCGTTTAACCCTAGCCTTCCACCACTTCAGGTTGCATTGATTCAAATCCTGATGGCTGGTGAGCAGTTTGAAGACATCAAAGCTGCTGCTCTGGTTGAGAACTCACAAGGCAAGATCAGCCACCTAGCCGATACTCAATCAACGCTAGAAGCGCTAAACCCTGATATTCCAGTGAGTTTTGTGAACGTTTAATTTATCCAGACGCTAAGCGAGAAGCTCTACCCAGTGTAGGGCTTTTTTATTATCAAAAAACCCTGCGCAAACGTTTGCTTCATGCATAAAAATCAGTATGATCCCCTGCAAATTCGGTTTCATCACTTTATTTTGTAAGGGAACACTATGTTCGGTACTGCTACAAGCACTCATGCTACCCGTGTATTACTTTTAGGCTCTGGTGAGCTTGGTAAAGAAGTGGCAATTGAATGCCAACGTCTTGGTTTAGAAGTGATCGCGTGCGACCGTTACGCCAATGCGCCTGCGATGCAAGTGGCCCATCGTAGCTACGTCATCGACATGCTTGATGGTCAGGCACTGGAAGAGATCATTAATAAAGAACAACCTGCTTACGTGGTTCCTGAAATTGAAGCTATCGCGACCGATAAATTGGTCGAGTTAGAAGAGAAAGGCTTGAACGTTGTTCCTACAGCGAAAGCAACTAAGCTGACAATGAACCGTGAAGGCATTCGTCGCCTTGCAGCTGAAGAGTTAGCCCTAAACACTTCCCCTTATCAATTTTCTGACAGCTTTGAGGACTTTAAAGCAGCAGTAGAACACGTTGGTATCCCATGTGTTGTTAAGCCAGTGATGAGCTCTTCTGGTAAAGGCCAAAGCGTTATCAAATCAGAAGAAGATGTTCAAACGGCTTGGGATTACGCACAAGAAGGTGGTCGTACAGGTGCTGGGCGTGTGATTGTTGAAGGCTTTATTGACTTTGATTACGAAATCACACTGCTAACCGTGCGCGCAGCTGATGGAGTGCACTTCTGTGCTCCGATTGGGCATCGTCAAGAAGATGGTGACTACCGTGAATCATGGCAGCCACAAGCAATGTCAGACAACGCCATCAAAGCGGCTGAATACACGGCAGAGAAAGTCGTTAATGCACTGGGTGGCTACGGTCTCTTTGGTGTAGAGCTGTTCGTTAAAGGCGATAAGGTTATTTTTAACGAAGTGTCCCCTCGCCCACACGATACTGGCATGGTAACCATGATCTCTCAAGAAATGTCTGAGTTCGCACTGCATGTTCGAGCGTTCACTGGAATGCCGATCAACAACATAGTTCAGTATGGACCATCAGCATCAGCGGTTATTTTAGGGCAAGGTACATCAACTGATATCCGCTTTGACAATGTTGCCAAAGCACTGGCTCAGCCACAAACCCAAGTACGTTTGTTTGGCAAACCTGAAATAGACGGTCGTCGTCGCTTAGGCGTTGTTTTAACGCGTCGTAAGACTATTGAAGATTCGATTGAAGATGCAGTGAATAACGCATCTAAAGTGCAGATCGTTTACTGATTTCATTAATCAGCTAAAGATAGACAAAAGCGCAGCTCAATTGGCTGCGCTTTTTCTTTCTGTGGGTTCGAAAAGTCCTTTATTCGCTCTCTATTAAGTAGACTTCTTCAGAGAAGCGACTTAGACCTTTCTTCGCAATTTTTGGATGGTTTTCGTCGGCTTGATCGACATTCAAACAACTCACCTTATAACCCGAAAACAGCTGTTCAATCTCTTCGACTGGCACGCTAAATGGAGGGCCTGACATCTCATCCTGTGGGTAGTTAAGAGTCACAAGTAAAATACGTCCGCCAGGGCTCAACAGTTGCTTAAGACGAGCTACGTATTCTTCTCGCATTTCTTGCGGCAAAGCCACAAGCGCAGCACGGTCGTAAATGATATCGGCTTTAGAAACAGGTGCAGTAAAGAAGTCGCCAGTGTAAATCGACAGCTCATCGAACTGATACAACTCATGCATGCCGTTTAGTGATGTGACCGTCGGAGTGTAGAAGTGTTCAGCAAAAAACGCACGCACGGCGATAAGGCTGAGTTCGACACCCTGCACATCATCATGCTTCGTCGCAAGCCATACCAAATCTTCTGACTTTCCGCACAAAGGAACTAACACGGTGTCTTCACGTTTAGGGTTGGTATGCTGCCAGAATGCAGGTAACAGTGGATTCACGTCATCTAGGTGGAAACCAATTTGGTTACTCGCCCATTTACTGTGCCAAAATTCTTGATCTCTCATTTTACTTCTACTTGTCGGCTGATTGTGGATTCGAGCTTTGCGCTTCGCTTTTGTGGGGTAAGACTAATGATTTTTTCAAATTTGTCTATGCCGTTCATCTTTGGTTAATACTGCAATGGTAGTATGGCTATCGTTCAAGAATGAACCCTTCCTTTATCTGGTTGTCAGAACAAAGGAAAGCAAAATGGTGATCTAGAACACGATTCCACCATAAGGCTAAAAAACGGCCTTGGAATCTATCGTAGAGCCCCCATTAACTAGGTAGTACCTGATTTGCGAATCTTAGTGACCTTTTCGTTACCCATTTTCTAAGTGCAAGCAAGTTAAGGAGAGTGAATGAGCTTATTTTTACGTACTACAGCATTGATGCTTTTAGTACTAAGCCGTGCGCCGGCGTTCGCCGCACTTCCAAATGTCCCGAGTAACGAGCAACAAAACCGTTCTGCTAGCCAAAACGAAGTTTGCTCAAAATTGTTTAAGCATAGCCTTAGTGGTTTGTATGGCATTCAGTCAATCGACTCCAAACCAACTCAGCCTTATTCAGATTTCGACGTACTTTACAGCAAAGCTCACCAAGCACAATTCGAGTTAGAAACCATCTGTAAAAGTACTGCCCTTCTTACTGACGCCCAACCTTACTTCGCAGGCGTTAAATCTCAACATCGTGCCGAAGAAAAGATTGCTCACGAATTGGATGGTCAAGTAGAGCGAATTACAGACTTAGCACGAGCAACTATCGTAGCGGATGACGTAGCAAGCCTTGTATCCGTATATGAAGCACTAGAACGTGAAACAACTATCGTTAAAGTGAAAAACCGCTTTAAGAAACCAACCGCATCTGGTTACCGTGACTTAAACTTACTGGTACGTCTTCCTAAAACGAATTTGATTGCTGAAGTTCAACTGCACCTTAAAGCCATTGCTGATGTTAAGAATGGCCCGGAGCATGATTTGTACGAACAAATTCAGAAGCTGGAGCGTCAAGCTCTGGTAGAAGGCCGAAACTTAAATGATATCGAGACAGCTTCGATTTGCAGCATGCGCACTCAATCGAAAAACTTGTATCAAGAAGCTTGGCATCCGTACCTGACGACACACCTAGAAGCTGCATAAACAAGCTGTCTTTTAGAAACTGATTTCCTCCATACTGAAAAACCACCGCAATTGCGGTGGTTTTTTATTTGTTCTTTAGTAAGTAACGAAGCGTACAGACAAAAAGACCACGACAAAGCGTGGTCTCATTCCATGTTACATGGCTTACTGGTCTGCCTTTAGGTTCTCTACGCGAGCTTTCAACTTTTGACCCGGGCGGAACGTAACGACACGTCGAGCAGTAATAGGAATATCTTCACCAGTTTTCGGGTTACGACCAGGTCGTTCGTTTTTGTCACGAAGGTCAAAGTTACCAAAACCTGACAGTTTTACCTGTTCGCCACTTTCTAGTGCCTTACGAATTTCTTCAAAGAACACTTCCACCGTTTCCTTGGCGTCCCGTTTACTAAATCCCAATTTATCAAACAGGTTTTCTGCAAGTTCGGCTTTTGTGAGCGCCATAAAACTTTCCTCAAAGCTATGTTAAACAATGCTACCTAGTGTAGCGCCAGAGCAGTTTTACCCTACCAATTCAACAACATATCGGGGTTACATCAGGAAGTGTATGCCAAGCTTATGATTTTCGCCAACTTTTTTCTTTGCTAATATACCGAATGTTTTACCACTGCGGTACTTTACCTACCATCATTTCCAGATTTTACTTTAATTCCCTCTCTATCGAGAAAAATATCCAGTTTAAATAACTAGTTTAAAACCTTAAAACAACATTAATCACTATTTAATAAAAATGTCAGACACTGGCTATTTTACAAACAATTGACACAAAACTTCTCTGTTTTTCAGTAGTTTGAGTCACTTCAAAAATAGATCTAACCAGTCACATTCAGCATACTTTTTTTACCTATTCTGCTAGGTGAATTGAAAAACGAAAGCCTGAACGAAGGCAAAATTCTGCATGTTACTCCATGACGGTAACTGGAAACATTGATACTGTTTTCACATACCGCCCTCTTACTAGCGAGCCAACATGTTTCACCAAGTCGTCAGCATTCTCTTCCCTGTATTCGCTTTGGTTTTTGTTGGCTATCTCGTTGGCCGCTACATCAGACCAGATTTTCGCCCCATCAATCGCATTAATATGGATGTGTTCACGCCAGCACTCGTCTTTTCATCGCTGGTAAGCATGCCTCTCGACATGGATCAAGCCCCTCTCTTGATTGCTGCTGTTATTGCTGTCGTCGTTCCCGGCATTGTGATGCTACCAATTGCTAAACTGACCAGTCTTTCATTTAAAGCATGGGCACCACCACACATGTTCCGAAATAGCGGCAACTTAGCGATCCCGCTGTTCACGTATACGTTCGGTGAACTCGCTTTACCCTCGGCAGTGCTGTTGTTCGTTGTCTCTGCTTGTTTACACATCAGTTTGGGTGTAATGCTGCTCAGTAGCGGCAATCCCTTCAAACAGATCATTAAGATGCCGATTTTCTTATCTGCTTCACTCGCTTTGTTTATTAATCTTTCAGGAACTGGCATTTGGAACCCATTATATGAGGCGATTGCATTACTCGGACAAGCAGCGGTACCAGTGATGTTACTTTCATTGGGTGCCCAGATGTTGAACCTGAGATTAGGAGGTTTAAAGGTAGGTCTTATGTGTACCGTGCAATCGCTTGGGACTGGTGCGATCGCATTTGCATTAATCTATTGGTTTATCCCACTGCCGACAATGCAACTGCAAATGATGGTGTTGTTCACTATGCTGCCACCAGCCGTCATGAACTATTTGTTTGCAGAGCGACTGAACATTGAGCCAATGACAGTCGCTTCAATGGTGTTGTTTGGTAATTTCTTCAGCATAATCACGTTGCCGCTACTGCTGTTGTTTACCCTTTCACTCTCTTGAGCAAATCAGCCCTAGCGATAGTGGATCTTCGCAGGAAGCACCACTTGCTGCGGGGTGTGTTTTGGATCGGTTAGCAGTGCTTTGCCAGCTTCATATAAGCTTTGCGCAATCAAATCACAATCCTGTTCAATCGAATCTATCTTAATTGGTAAGCAATCCAAAATAGCGTAGTTGTCGAACGTCGCAATTTTCATCTCTTCATTTAGCAGTTGCTGCTCTGAAAGGAAACGCAAAACCCCTTCAAGTATGGAGTAAGAAGCAACGAACAAACGTTCTGGAAGGCGACCTAACTCTTGATAGGTTTCCTGCATCATTTGATAACCTGACTCGGGTTGGTAATCCTTATGTTTAACTAAAGCCGCTTCAAATTTCACTCCGGCTTGCTCCAACCCTGCTTGGTAACCAGCAAAACGGTCTTTACTTGGAGACAGCTCTAACTGACCGCCAAAGTAAGCGCACTCTTTTGCTTCCTTACCTAACTTCTCTACGACTTGTTTAGCGGCGTTGTGAGCATCGGTTTTGATTGTCGTCATCTGTTGCTGCTCAATAACACGGTCAAACAAGATCACAGGCGTAGACTGTCTGACTTCTTGATAAAAGCTATCGTCAGACATAGACGTTGCGACCATCAGTAAATCAACTTGTCTTTCTAATAGGCTCTTTACTGCTTCTTGTTCTTGCTCAGGTTCATCCTCAGAAGAGGCGATCAACAACTGATAACCACTGCTTCGAGCGAGCTTCTCGAGTTGCTTAGCGGTTGTAGCAAAACCCATGTTGGCCAAATCAGGAATAACCAAGCCCAAGGTATACGTTTTTTTCGCTTTTAAAGCGCGGGCATAAAGGCTTGGTGCATAATTGTGTTCCGCGACGACAGCTTGGACACGTTTTACAGTGTCTTCATTGATTCGGTGTTTCTTGGCGTGTCCATTTAAGACAAAGCTGACTGTGGATTTAGACACTCCGGCCAGTTCTGCAATGTCCGCTAGCTTTAATTTTTTGTTCTTCACCTGGTCATTCCGTGGTTATTTTAAGCTTGGGCTTTTTTATTATCCCGCCAATGATACTCAGGTTAATTATGAAAGCCATCACAATCCCCTACTTTGCGCTTGGGCAAACACTCTAGATCATGGTTAAGATCACAATTAACGTCATGTTGACCTTTTTGGTTCAAATAAATATTGATTAGCTAAAACGATTTAGCAAAAATGTAGTTAGTGATTAGATTCTATTTTAGGTAGTAGTTATGAGTAAGATTTGGGTGACTGGCGATGCCGTTGTTGATTTGATTCCAGATACAGAAAGCACGTATTTGAAATGCCCCGGTGGCGCGCCAGCCAACGTTTCAGTCGCTATTTCTCGATTAGGCGGTAACAGTGCTTTCTTTGGCCGTGTTGGTCAAGATCCTTTGGGCCGCTTCATGAAAGCAACGCTGGCACAAGAACAAGTCAACACAGATTACATGCTGTTGGATGAAGCACAGCGTACATCAACTGTGATTGTAGATTTAGATGACTCAGGTGAACGCAGTTTTACTTTTATGGTGAAGCCAAGTGCAGACCAATTCCTAGTCCCTGCTGACATCCCAGAATTTGCTCAGGGTGAATGGCTGCATGTATGTTCAATCGCACTAGCAAACGAACCGAGCCGCAGCAGCACATTAAAAGCGATGCAAGATATTAAAGCAGCCGGTGGTTTCGTCAGCTTTGATCCAAACCTGCGTGAAGAAGTTTGGGCGAACCCAGAAGAGTTAAAGCCTGTGGTTCGCCAAGCAATTGAGCTGGCTGATGTGGTGAAATTCTCTGACGATGAGCTGCTATTCCTAACCGACACGGACTCACTCGAAACGGGTCTTGAAGCCATAAAAGCATTCAATAATACGCTTGTCCTTATTACTCAAGGTGCAAAAGGCGCGTTGGTTGTATTCAAAGGTGGACAAGAACTGATTGCGGGCCAAGCCGTCAAGCCTGTAGATACAACAGGCGCTGGCGACGCATTTGTGGGTGGTTTGCTGGCTCGTTTAGCTCAACACAATGAGTGGGCGAACAAAGAAGCGATCCATTCAGCAGTTAACTGGGCAAATGGTTGTGGTGCTCTAGCGACGACGCAAAAAGGCGCGATGACAGCATTACCAACTCAAGATGCTTTGTTGGCTTACATCTAAAACAACATTGCTATAGCTTGAAGCTTAGGTAATAAAATAGAAATCCCCGCAATCGCGGGGATTTTTTTAATTTGTCGTTTTTAGAATTAAACGTTTTGGAAAGGCGCTGTTGCCGCTTTCAAATAATGCAGAGTTGCTTTTCGCTCTCCACCTTGTAGCGACATTCGTGTCGCATCGACATCAGTAAACACACGCGACGTCATCACCGCTTCACCACCGTTAACAAACACTTCAACAGAAGAAGTATCCGCTAAGATACGCAGTTCAATCTTGCCAGACTCTAGAGGCAATTCGCGAACCGTGTCTTGTGCTCGATTCAATGTTTTAGAACGATCTAAGATCAATCGACGCTCAACGTCATCCGCTTTTATCGTCAGTTTTTGCGTTGTATTTTCGAAGAGGCATAACTCGTCTCCCCACTCCAACGTGATAGTTAAATCGAAAGACTTCGCTCCGATATCCATACCATCGGAGTTCAACACAAATTCGTTTGTGGATTCAATTAGCGATTCAAGCTCATGAATTGGATATTGATACAGCTTACCATCACGGAAGCTCATTTCACGCATTGTCGTCAATTGATGTACCCAGCCATTGTCTGAACTCGGTTGATCGATTTCATCTGGTAATCCCATCCAGCCACACATAACACGGCGGCCATCTGGCGTAAGCATGGTTTGTGGCGCGTAAAAATCAAAACCAAAATCGAGGTGTTGGAACTCGCTCAACTGAAGGCCATCTTTATCATTCCAATTTGCCTTCACGATGCCATTATGGTGAGGAATTGAGTTGTGTTCAGAAAACGAAGGAATGCCTTGCGGGCCAATTACAACAAAGCTCTGCTCAGACAAATTGAACATGTCCGGACATTCCCACATATATCCGAAGTCACCAAACTCATCGCCATACAAACCATCAAACGTCCATTGATACAAGTCATCAGATTTGTAAATCGCTAAGCGCCCTTTTAGCTCTTCCGTCTGCGCACCCAATAGCATTAGCCACTGGTTATCGTGATGAATCACCTTAGGATCACGGATGTGTGGTGTTACATCAGGAGGTAGTTCACCAATCACCGGACCATGCTTAACGAAGTTCACACCATCAGTTGAAGTCGCTAAGCACTGAGTTGTATGACGATCTCGTTGCGGTCCAATTCGTGTATTGCCTGTGTAGAACAACATCAACTCGTTTTCTTGGCTAAGTGCATGACCAGAAAATACACCATGACTATCGAACCAATCTGAAGGCGTGAGCGCAACGGGTTGCCATTCCCAGTTGATCAAGTCAGTACTGGTTAAATGTGCCCAATGCTTATCTTTGTGTTCGCACCCATACGGATACCATTGGTAAAACATGTGGTATTGGCCATTGTGGAACACAAAACCATTTGGGTCGTTAAGCAAACCTTGTGGTGGCGTTATATGCCATAAAGGACGGTGCTCACATTCAACAGGCTCTTGAAGTGATTCAAAACGTTTCGCTTGTTCTTTGGCGATAGCCTCTCCTAGCTGAAGTAATGCTTCCGCACTGACAGAATCTGAGCGCACAAATCTCACTTGCATTTTTCCCTGAACTTCTTGTAGCTGCTCAATCAGCTCAGAGTCTTGAATTAGCGTGTGTTCACGCACTTCAAAAATAAGGTCTGAATCAGGAATCAAAACGCGAGAGATGTTTTCAACTCCCCCACAAACGGCAATGTATGGTGCTAACGACATTTACTTTAACCTAAAACTCAAATTGGGAACGTTTGCAAAAAATAACATATCAAATAACGAATTCATAGATAACAGCGGATCATAGACAGCAAAAACCGTGATCAACCCAACACTCTAAAGCATCTTTAAATTTATGGCTTAGTACTTAAGTTCTCGTTAGCTGCTACGCTGTTCTTCACGATTGAGAACGTTCCCTAAAAATCCAATTAACCAGTGGAAGATTTAGATCTAGCTTTCTTACAAAGCGGTAATAAGCAACGTAGAGGTTTACTATTAAAACCAAGAGGTTAAGTGTTACACTGAAACCATTCAACCAAACGTTACATTGCGAAATTCCATGAAGTCGATTTTCCAGATCAGCGATTGTCACTTAAGCGATCCATCTAGCTTTGAAAACCTGCGTAAAGCGCTGTTGTGTGCTCAAAATGATTCATCCTGCGATGCTCTTTTTCTCACTGGCGATCTGTGTTGCAACCCTCACCTGGCGCTTACCTCAGTCTAGTCAACTTCATAGAACAACACACCCGAGATAAGCGTATCTTCGCCATCGCTGGTAATCATGATGACCATGAACTGATGAAACAAGAACTGCGTGGAAGTTGTATCGCCGTTGTCGATAAAGCCAAGCTCCATGGACGAGAGGTTATATTTTTGAACTCAAGTGCAAAACCATTGGATAAGCGACATCCTTTAGGCTCTGGCCGAGTTGATAACCGTGGTTTAGCAGTCTTAACTAAACAGCTTCGCCATTTCGCCAACCCGATCGTCGTTTCCACCATCCCATTATTCCTGTTGGCTCAGACTGGATGAAAGCGATTTGCTTGGAGAACGATGCAAGCTTACTTGCACTTTTGGCAAAGCATCGAGTTCAAGATGTAATTTGCGGGCATGGACATGATGCACTGACTATATCGCAGCAAGGTGTGACTCAACATATGGCACCCGCGACCGCTTATGGCTTTGACCACAGTATTGACGAATACAACCGAAGTGAAAGGATTGGTGTGAATAAGATTTGCTTCGGAGGTGAGAGGATAAAAGTGGAGACAATTTGGCTCTAGCTATTCCCTATTCCCTATTCCCTATTCCCTATTCCCTATTCCCTATTCCCTATTCCCAAAATACAAAAAACCCTGCCGAGCTGGCAGGGTTTTCATTTCTTAAGAAGATACGTTACGCGAGATTAGTCACGTAGAGACGCACCAAACTTCTCAGAAACGTGAGCAACGATAGCGTCAACCGCACCAGCGATATCTGCATCTTCAAGCGTACGCTCAAGTGACTGTAGAGTCAGAGCGATTGCTAGGCTCTTCTTACCTTCTTCAACGCCTTTGCCTACGTAAACGTCGAACAGTTTCGCATCTTTAAGGAACTCGCCACCTTGTTCTAGACAAGCGTTAACGATGTCACCAGATGCAACAGCTTCATCCACTACTACCGCGATATCACGACGGTTTGAAGGGAATTTAGAAAGTGCTACCGCTTCTGGGATCACTTTGTTGTTGATTGCAGACCATTCGATTTCGAATACAATAGTGCGACCGTTTAGACCGAACTTACGCTCAAGCTCAGGGTGAACTGTACCGATCACGCCCACTTCTTTGCCATCTACGATGATTGCCGCAGATTGACCTAGGTGGAGTGCTGGGTTAGCTTTTTTGCTTTCAGGTGACAATGCAGCGAAAGAGTACGCTTTTTCGTTCGCAGATAGCTCTAGAATTGCTTCTAGATCGCCCTTAAGGTCGAAGAAATCAACAGTGTTAGTTTCGATATCCCAGTGCTCTTCACCGCGAGTACCAGCAATGACACCTGCAAGCATAGGCTCTTGACGCATGCCGTTTTCTGCAGATTCACATGGGATGAAACGTAGGCCATATTCGAATAGACGAACGCGTGGCTGTTGACGCTTCTGGTTGTGAACAACCGTGTTCAGCAGACCTTGGATAAGACCAAGACGCATTGCTGACATGTCTGCAGAAATTGGGTTTGGAAGCACTAGAGGCTCAACTCCAGGTACAACTAGTTTTTGTTGCTCAGGCTCAACGAAGCTGTATGTAATTGCTTCGTGGTAACCACGGTCAACAAGAAGATCACGAACGCGTTTCAGTGGAAGATCCGCTTCAACGTGGTTGTGCATCTTAAGTGCTGCTGCTGGGTGTTGGTTAGGAATGTTGTCGTAACCGTAGATACGGCCAACTTCTTCAATCAGGTCTTGTTCGATAGCGATATCGAAACGCCATGTTGGCGCTACTGCCACCCAACCTTCTTCTGAAGCTTCAACAGTCAGACCTAGGCGCTCTAGGATCTCTACTACGTCTGCATCAGCGATGTGGTGACCTAGTAGGTTGTCTAGCTTAGTGCGACGTAGAGCAACTTTGTTTGGCTTAGGTAGGTCTACTTCAGACTCAACAGCCACAACAGGTGCAACTTCACCACCACAGATCTCAACAAGAAGCTGAGTTGCACGCTCCATTGCGCTCACTTGCAGTGCGTAATCCACACCACGTTCGAAACGCATTGAAGAGTCAGTGTGAAGGCCGTAGCTACGTGCGCGACCACGGATGTGATCAGGAGCAAAGAATGCACACTCTAGTAGAACGTCTTTAGTCTCAGTTGTTACACCAGACTCTTCACCACCAAAGATACCTGCGATTGCAAGTGCTTTATTGTGGTCTGCTACTACTAGTGTATCTGCGTTTAGTTCTGCTTCGCTGCCGTCAAGAAGTGTTAGCTTCTCACCTTGCTCAGCCATACGAACTACAATGCCACCTTCGATCTTCGCTAGATCGAACGCGTGCATTGGTTGACCTTGCTCTAGAAGAACGTAGTTAGTGATGTCTACTACAGGGTCGATAGAGCGAATACCACAACGACGCAGTTTCTCTTGCATCCATAGTGGTGTTTCAGCTTGAACGTTTACGTTCTTAACAACACGACCTAGGTAACGTGGACACGCAGCTGGGGCTTTCACTTCGATAGACACTTTGTCTTCGATTGAAGCGGCTACTGCTTCTACTGATGGCTCAGTCACGTCAGCGCGGTTTAGTACGCCAACTTCACGAGCTAGACCACGAATGCTGAAACAGTCAGCGCGGTTTGCTGTTAGGTCTACGTCTACCGTTACGTCATCTAGACCTAGGAATTCACGGAAATCGGTACCGATTACTGCGTCTTCTGCTAGTTCCATGATGCCGTCTGACTCAACGTCGATACCTAGTTCAGTGAATGAACAAAGCATGCCGTGAGATGGCTGGCCACGTAGTTTCGCTTTTTTGATTTTGAAATCGCCAGGAAGAACAGCACCAACGGTTGCTACTGCTACTTTCAGACCTTGGCGACAGTTGTGTGCGCCACAAACAATGTCTAGAAGCTCTTCTTCACCCACGTCAACTTTAGTTACGCGCAGTTTATCTGCATCTGGGTGTTGACCACATTCAACAACGTGACCAACTTTAACGCCGTTGAACGAACCTGCTACAGGTAGCACGTCATCAACTTCTAGACCCGCCATTGTAATTTGGTGAGTTAGTTCATCAGTGGTAATCGAAGGACTAACCCACTCACGAAGCCATGATTCGCTGAATTTCATAGTGATTTATCCCCTGGATTACTTGAACTGTTTTAGGAAACGAAGATCGTTCTCGAAGAACGCACGTAGGTCGTTTACGCCGTAACGAAGCATTGTTAGACGCTCAACACCCATACCGAATGCGAAACCAGAGTATTTTTCAGGATCAATGCCCACGCTACGTAGTACGTTCGGGTGAACCATACCGCAGCCTAGTACTTCTAGCCATTTACCGTTTTTGCCTTTCACGTCAACTTCTGCTGAAGGCTCAGTGAACGGGAAGTATGATGGACGGAAACGTACTTCTACTTCCTCTTCGAAGAAGTTACATAGGAAGTCGTGCAGGATGCCTTTCAGCTGTGCGAAGTTTACGTTCTCATCAACCAGCATGCCTTCCACTTGGTGGAACATTGGCGTGTGCGTTTGGTCGTAGTCATTACGGTATACACGACCTGGTGCGATGAAACGGAATGGTGGTTTACCATTTTCCATCGTACGGATCTGTACGCCTGACGTGTGAGTACGAAGCATCAAATCTGGGTTGAAGAAGAAAGTATCGTGGTCAGTACGCGCTGGGTGATCAGCGGCGATGTTTAGTGCATCAAAGTTGTGGAATGCATCTTCGATTTCTGGACCAGACTCTGTGTTAAAGCCAAGTTCGCCGAAGAACTTCTCAATACGCTCAACAGTACGAGTAACTGGGTGTAGACCACCGTTCTCAATACGACGACCAGGTAGTGTTACGTCGATCGTTTCTGCTGCTAGCTTCGCTTCTAGTTCTGCACGTTGTAGTGCGTCTTTACGAGCTGCGATAGCTTGCTGAACTACGCCTTTCGCTTTGTTGATCTCTTGACCAGCTTCACGGCGTTCTTCCGGTGGTAGTTTACCTAGGCTTTGAAGTTGAGCAGTTAGCTCACCTTTTTTACCTAGATACTGAACACGCACTTCATCAAGTACGACTAGCGATTCTGCAGCTTCAATTGCTGCACTCGCGTTAGCAATGATCTCTTCTAGATGTTGCATCGTTTCCTCATCTACCTATTGGTAGTGTCCATAAAGGAGTGATTGGTTTTTTGATAGCTGTACATAGTAGCCAAACCAGCCACCAATGCCAAATTGAATTACGAAAAGAAGAGGTTATTGAATAAAAAGAAGGCAAAAACGCAAAAAAACAACTAACCATACAAACCTTCATACCGCACTCAATAAACTCAAGTGCGGTTTAGATACACTATAGTTGTGTTTTTACTTACTTAATCACAGCGATGGCTCTTGGACTGAACACACGGTATTTTTACCATTTTGTTTGGCTAAATAGACAGACTCATCGGCAGCTTTGATGAGATCAGTATACGTTTTCATTTCGTTGCGACGCTCAGCAACACCGACGCTTATACTGCCTCGCCAAGGCTCAAGACCTGTTGGTATGAGGATATGAGAAATTTGCTTTCTTACCGCTTCAGCGACATGTAAACCGCCTTTTAGCTGTGTTTCTGAACAAATTACTAAGAATTCATCACCACCTAGACGACAGACAATATCATCACTTCTGAAATAATGTCTTAACGCCTTGGCCAACTCACAGAGCACAATATCTCCAGCATCATGGCCACAGGTGTCATTCACCTGTTTAAAATAATCAGCATCAATCATGATACAAACTAAAGGCTCTAGCTCCATATCCTGCTCTTGCCAACAATCTTTAAGCGTACGAATTGCTGAGCGACGATTAGGTAACCCAGTCAACGAGTCAGTGAGTGATAGTTCTTCCAGTTGCTTATTGGCTTGAGATAGCTGTTTAGTTCGCTCGGCTACTTTTTCTTCTAGTACCAAGTTAAGCTTCAATAACTCACGATTTCGCTCTGACACTTGGAGAAAGAGTGCGCTTAATGCCTCAAGCAAAGGCTCTGTAGAGTCGTCAGCTTTACGCTCTTCGGCTTCATAAGCTTCCAACGCTGAGCTACCATTTTTGATCGCTTCAACTTGACGAGCCATATTTTGGTCAATGCCCAGAATATGGTATGCCAACCAATGAATTAGAAAATCAAGAAGTTGCTCCGCTGCTTTTTTGTTCTCATCACTAATAAAGCTTTGCATACTGACAATGTCTGTCATGAAAGAACGATGAACCTGTATATGCTTTTGAATGTGATCGTAGTGAACGCCAACTTCTCGCATCAGATTCTCTTCTTCTTTGAAGTGGAACTCTGCATAGCGAGAAAGCTCAAATAAAGCTAATTGAATATCTTGCAGTGATATATTGTTGTGCGCTAGAAGCTCACCATATTTATTTATGAATTCAACTAGGTACTGGTGTTGCTCATCGACTAGCTCTATCCCAGTTTCAAAATACCTATCCCAACGAAATGAATTCACCGTTACAACTCCTAACCAACGAGCTGGCATATTCAGTTGCTTATGTGCAGCAACCAATACCACAATTAATATAAGGAATAGTAACGATAAACATCACTAATTGCTTTAATAGTCAGTCCAAATAATGACGTAGATCTCTATACCGTACGACTTTTGACTTAGCCTTCTAATTTAATCTAAAGTCGTATTGAATAGAGCTAAATAAACTCACCCCCATGAACAAGATGCTACAAGCCGATAAGCATTTCCTTCATGAGAAGCTAAGTGTCAACACCAACTGTGTATGGTTGAGTTAAAAACTTAGCATTCAAACTCTCCCTAACACTCCGGAAAACTCCTATATAGATAAGCTAGGTTTATCACCTGCCGATGCTATTGCATAGCGAATGTCATCAATAAAATGCTGCTGAGTCTCGATTATACCGTCTGAAAAGGTAACAGGTTCATGAGGTCCGGCAATCAAAAGTACGTTGGTAAAATCTGATACATTAAAGTTCTCTGCCACCACGTTCTTTGAATGAAAATCTAATACGATTTTGGCAACTTTCTCTTCAAGTACGAGTAGTTGCTCCTCTGTTATTTTCATTCTCGATAATGCAACACGAACACACTTTTCCTGTTTCGTTGTTTGTTCCTTTATGAGCTCTGTATATTTGTCATTAAGCTTTGAGTTGTCGGCATAACTATAATAGAGAGGACCATGCAACGTGATGTTGTTTTCCTCGTCGACATAAACCAGATCGAGCAGTTCAAGCGCTCCCAGATAATCTGACATGCTTTGTTTTGAAAGATCATACTTTTTCATTAGGATGGTATAGCCGTCTTTCCCACGAAGCATCCGTAACTCTCGATAAAAATCGTAAAGATGAGGAAATTGGAAAAAGACTTCGTCTTGCGTGTGGCTAAAGTAATCTTGATCCTCAGCTTGAAGTTGATTTGCCAGCTTCTGCAATTCATCGAGGGTGCAGTCGACCGCGCGGCAATATTCAAGCAACTTATCTAGAGCAAGGTTAGTACTAGTTAAATGACGTTTAAAAGTGGACAACGGCATGCCCATTTTCTCAGATAACTCTCGATATGTTAGCCCTTTGGTTTTTATCGCTTGTCGTAACGCGGCTAACAAGTACTCGGGAGTGAGTTCTCTCATCTACAATTCCTTATGGCAATGTTACAGCTGTATAGTATTTGTAACAATTTAGAATCACTTCGCAAGGCATAAGTTCATATTTTTATAAGAAAACTTTGAATTAATATACTTTAATTCACATTTATGACATTAATAATGGCATTTAAAATGCATTCAGTTTCATTATGAGTTGTTATTAGAATAGATTATAAACATGTTAATCAGCATGCTGTTCGTCGCATTAACTGCTAACTCGAGTGATTTTTCAGAGTATTTCCGACTTAAAGCATTACAAATAATTAGAATATTTACCCTATAAAACATGCAAACAAAAATGAATACTTATTCAACCTAGGTATACTAACTCTAATCTGTTATTTTTTGCGAACACTACGATCAGGATCAATAAGTTGAGTACTTAGGAGAGGGGTATTAAGCAGGCGGTAGAAATGCAAACGCAAAACATCACGGTCGAGATTCTGCGTTTCACTTGAAATGGGTAGTCGAGTTGGTGCTTACTAACGCATTCTATTGATCATGAGTTAGCAACACATCGTGCTGGCCTGTCGCTCTTAAACAAGCTTTACTGCAGTGCCAAATGCTAGAATCTCTGAAGAGCCATCGACAATCGAACTGGTGGTAAAACGGATGCCGACGACGGCATCTGCTCCTAGGTTCGCTGCATCTTCAACCATTCTTTGAATAGCAATATTACGGGCTTCAGTCATCATTTCGGTATAGCCTCGAATCTCTCCGCCAACAATGCTTTTTAAACCGGCCATGAAGTCACGCCCAATGTGCTTTGACTGAACCACATTGCCCGTCACGACACCTTTTATCTCGGCAATCTCTCGCCCAGGAATCGTCTCGGTTGTTGAATAAATCATGTTATACCTCAGTAAGATAGTTAGATAACTCAATTAAGTTACCATCTGGGTCTCTAATGTAAACCGATAGGATGTTACCAATTGCACCTGTCCGTTGAACGGGGCCATCAATAACCTCGATAGAATGGGAGTCTAAGTGGGAGAGCACGTTTGCAATTGGCGTATCACACACAAAACATAAATCAGCGCTCCCAGAGGCTACTTGACTCGCCTTAGGTTCAAATTCACTGCCAAGCTGATGAAGGTTGATTTTCTGTCGCCCATATACCAAAGCGACACGCCCTTCCCCAAAAGTAACACTTTCCATACCGAGAACCTGTTTATAGAAATCCAGTGTGGTTTGAATGTCTTTAACTGTCAGTACAAGGTGGTCCAAGCGGTTTATTTTCATTAAAGCCTCTCTACAATGCTTCAGATGAGATGACTGCCTCAATCTCAATAGATAGGTCAGGATGAATCAAACGGCTTACCTCAACTAATGAACAAGCTGGCAAATACCCTTCATAGAAGTCGAATAATACCGACCGGATCTCTGACAATTGGTTCATGTCGGTTACAAATATCGTCAGCTTGACGAGATCGCGTTTCTCTCTTTGTTCTTCAGTGAGTATCTGCGACAAATAAGACAGAATCGTTTTCGTTTGCTCGATTAGGCTCTCACTTTGACTTGGTGAACCCATAGCTGTCAGCCCTGACACATACAAGGTCTCACAATGTCTTGTCGCATGAACATAAGGACCAGAAATTTGCGGCAAAAATTCGTAACTGATTCGTTGAACCATGTAGTTTCCCCTTCCCTAGCGGTTGTATTTTCGTTTGTTCAGTATCTCTTTCACTTGGTGCGTTTTTTCTAAATCTATCTCATAAACATTGGCTAAAGCACAGATATAATAGAGTGTGTCATAGAGTTCTTCCGCGATTGTTCCTTTAATTGTGTCCTCTGTCGGCTGACCTGTAGCACCTTTCCTAATCGATTCAGACAACTCACCCACTTCTTCAATCAGTTTGAGAAAGTAATGGTGCTTCTGTTCCGGGTCGTGATCAAACTCTTTTATATGCGCTTGTAGTTGTCGAATGTCCATTTCTAATCCTTTTGTTTGCAGCTCTAGTAAACCCTACCATCAATAGATAACAGAATGATTTAACGCGATATTCCTTTACTGAGGACAATGCAATGATACTCGCGCCCTAACTCATACTCAGTATCATCAAGTTGTTCTATCTGATTGAAGCCTTGCTTAAACCAAAAGCGAAAAGCGTCAGTATTCTCAACATACACGTTTAGCATGGCTTTATCGAAAGGCGCATACTCAAGAACGATGTCCAATACGCTATCGACGATTTCCTTTCCTAAGCCTCTACTTTGGTAGTCAGGAATAAGACACAGCATAGGGATCCATAAACACCCTTTGTACGGAAAATTCAGTTCGAGTTGGATATAACCTATCGCCTCCCCCTCCTTTGTAGATATTTTTCTGAGGTAAAAAGCTTCGAGGTCATCGGGATGTTTTGGTAAAGTGCTCTTTGAAATCAGCGCTTGATATTCTGCAATTGGCCAATCACGAAAAGTGTGGTCATAAGCCACTTTTTGATGATTGGAATCGAATAGAGATTTGGCTAACTCAGCCTGTGTTGCATCAAAAGTAGAAAAGATTAAACGCTTTGATTCCCAATAGCTCGGTAACACAGATGCTCCTTATCCATGACGTGACGAGTAGAAGCAAAATAACAAATGCTGCCATTAGAGCAACTGATTTAGTCAGAGTTGGGATATGAACGGGAAACGGGAAACGGGAAACGGGAAACGGGAAACGGGAAATTTTAAAGTGGAATGACCCCTTAAAAGTAGACACAGGGGGTTAATTCATTAGCTCAAAGTCTATGGGGCTCACTCCACCTAGAGTCCCATGTCTTCTTACCGGATTGTAA